>CAZGKQ010000033.1:3327-6156 GCA_964526125.1 uncultured Faecalibacterium sp. | reverse complement strand
CTGGTGGATGTCGGGGTCTACGAGGCGGACTTAACGGCCTACCTCCATGCGCTGGACATCACGCCGCCGCGCTGGAAGCAGGAGATTGACCCCGGCGAACTGCGCGAATTGCTGGAATGGCGCTATCCGGAGACGGCGTGGGTGGAATGCGGCTGGCGCGGCATGACGCTGGTGATTCGCGTGGTGGACGGCGTGCCGTCCGGCGAGGCGGCGAGTGTGCAGGGGGCAGGAGACGTGGTGGCTGCCCGGGATGGCATTGTGTCCAGTGTCCTGACCAAGGCCGGGACGGCGCTGGTTGCCCCCGGAGATCTGGTGCGGCAGGGGCAGGTTCTCATCCGTGGCGAGGAGCGCACGGCAGATGGCGCATTGCGTCCGGTATCGGCGCGTGGCGTGGTGATGGCGCGTGTGTGGGACAGCGCCGCCGTGCGTGTGAGTGCGCAGCAGCAACAGACCATTTACTCCGGCCGCACGCATCGGCGTTTTCAGGTGCTGTCGCCGTGGTTTGCGCTCTGGCAGACGGAGGAAAGCGGCTTTGACACGCAGGATGTATCCCGACGAACGATGTCGCTGGGCGGTTTTTTCCTGCCGCTGCAATGCGTGTGGGAGACGGCATATGAATGCGAAATTGTGACGGAAAATCGCCCGACCGAGGAAATAATTGCCGAAGCTGGAAGCGCTGCCCTACGAAAACTTCGCGAAAAAATCGGGAATGACGAATCTCTGGTTGACAAGTGGGTAAATTGTAGTATGATAGAACATGAGGTACTGTTGGCCGTGGCAACGGGTGAACGCCTGTTGGATATTGCCCGACAACAGCCCTCCGGCACGGGGGAGTGAAAGCGCACAGGCGACCTTCCTCCGCCGAAAGCAAATGAAAGAAGGAAATTCCTTTTGACTGAAACAGGAAAATTGACCCTGACCCTGGATTCGATGGATGCCTACATGTCCCTCTTCGGCCTGAACGACCAGAACGTGGCGCTGGTGGAGCAGGAATGCGGCGTGACCGTCGCCCTGCGTGGCTCGGATCTGCTGATTACGGGCGAATGGGAGGACGTGCAGCTGGCGCAGAGTGTCATCTGCAAGCTGCTGGACATGATTGCTCACGGAGATCTGGTGGATCGCACGCGCATCCGCTATGCCATTGCGCTGGCGCGTGAAGGGGACGTGGATCGCATTGACGAGATTCTGCGCTCCGTGGTCGCCATCACGCATCGCGGCAAACAGATTCGCTGCAAAACGCTGGGACAGCAGGAATATGTGCAGGCCATCCGCAGCCATGACCTGACCTTTGCGGTCGGTCCTGCTGGTACGGGCAAGACGTATCTGGCAATGGCGCTGGCCGTGGTGGCGCTGAAGAACAAGGAGATTGAGCGGATTGTGCTGACGCGCCCGGCGGTGGAGGCCGGGGAGAAGCTGGGCTTCCTGCCCGGCGACCTGACGCAGAAGGTCGATCCGTATCTGCGGCCGCTGTACGATGCGCTCTACGATTTCATGGGTGTGGACAGCTATCAGAAGCTGCTGGAACGCGGCGTGGTGGAGGTAGCTCCGCTGGCCTACATGCGTGGCCGCACGCTGTCGGATTCCTTCATTATTTTGGACGAGGCGCAGAACACCACCTCCGAACAGATGAAGATGTTCCTCACGCGCCTTGGCTTCCACAGCAAGGTGGTCGTGACCGGCGATATTACCCAGACCGACCTGCCCTATGGCAAAAAGTCCGGTCTGGCGGAGGCCATCGACATCCTCCGGGATATTCCGGAAATCGGGATGGTGCAGCTGACGCACAAGGACGTGGTGCGCCATGAACTGGTGCAGCAGATTGTGCAGGCCTACGATGCCTATTACAGCCAGGAAGCGGAAAAGAAGGCACAGCGCCCGTAATCCCTCCGCTCTCCGGAGTTAAGAAGGAGTGAACATTCCCATGCGTATGTTCAAGCACGAAAACAGGCAGAACCGCCATAATCTGCTGGGCAGCATCAGTGTGTGGCTGCACAGCACAGGGGTCAGGTGCGCCCTGATTTATCTAGCTGGGACGGCGGTGATGCTGGCCATGTTCTGCGCGGCGTGCGCCCCCAAGCGCTACAGCCTGAGCGTTGGCGCGATCTCCCATCAAACCATTACGGCCACCAAGGACGTGGAGGACACCGTGACCACCGAAACGCGCCGACAGGAAGCGAAAAGCAAGGTGGAACCCACCTACCACTTTCAAGAGGGCGTGACGGAGCAGGTGCTGGTGGATCTGGATGAAACCTTCCGCCAGCTTCGCGTGGTGCAGCAGTATGGGTTGACGCTGCGTGATGACGAGACGGCAACCAGCAGTAATCTGACAACCTACACCAGTGAGGAAATTGACTATGCCCTCCGGCAGGTCAGCGCCGTTTCCCTTACGCGCTATGCCGCCACCGTGCTGATGCGCTCCACGACGGAGGACTTTGACACGATGGTCTCCACCGTCCGCCTGGCGGTAGAAAGTGCGCTGAACACGACCATCCGCGAGGGACAGGTGAGCCAGTCCATTGCCACCATCCGGCAGATTGCCGGTTTCCGCGTGGAAACGTCCCTGATGCAGAACATCGTGCCGACGGTGCTGAATCACTGCATCCGTCCGAACATGGTCATTGACCAGGAGCTGACGGAGCAGGAGCAGATGAACGCCGCTACGCAGGTAGAGCCGGTGGTGTATTTGCAGGGACAGAACATCATCCGCGAGGGAGAGCGCGTTCAGGCCAATCAGATGGTCATGCTGGAAGCACTGGGACTGCTGGATACAGGTGAATATGACCTGACGATCTATGTGGGCGCGCTGTTGCTGGTGCTGCTGGCGATGGC
>CAZGKQ010000033.1:0-3227 GCA_964526125.1 uncultured Faecalibacterium sp. | reverse complement strand
GCCGGGCTTTCTGCTGGCAGCAGCAATGCGTATTCGGCGGAGATGGTGTATCTGCTGCTGTCCGGCGCGGTGTCCGGCGCGGTGGTGGTGCGCTATTTGAAGGATAAACCGCAGCGCGTGCGCATGGTGCTGGCGGGGGTGCTGGCGGCGGTGGTGAATCTGCTGGTCATGCTGTCCCTGGGGCTGATGACATCCAGCCAGCTTTCCAGCGTGATGAAGGATGCCTTCTGGTCGATGGCCAGCGGCATCCTCAGCGGCCTGATTGCCGTGGGCTTCCAGCCGGTGTTTGAGGCAGCCTTTAACCTCGCCACGCCCAGTAAACTGCTGGAACTGGCGAACCCGAATCAGCCGCTGCTGCGCCGTCTGCTGCTGGAAGCGCCGGGAACGTACCACCACTCCATCGTGGTGGCGAATCTGGCGGAGGCTGCGGCGGAAAAGATTGGTGCCAATCCGCTGCTGGCGCGCACGGGTGCCTATTTCCATGACATCGGCAAGCTCAAGCGGCCGCTGTACTTCAAGGAAAACCAGATGGGGGAGAATCCCCACGAGAAGACCGACCCGTATGTGTCCGCTGCCATCATTACGGCGCACACCCGGGATGGCCTGATGCTGGCGCAGAAATATCATCTGCCGCCGGAAATTCAGATGATTATCACGGAGCATCATGGCGACACGCCGGTGATGTTCTTCTATCACAAGGCATTGCAGATGGCGGACGGCAAGCCGGTGGACATTGCGGACTTCCGCTATGACGGTCAGCGCCCGGCCACGAAGGAAAGCGCCATTGTCATGCTGGCCGACACCATCGAAGCGGCGGTGCGCTCCATGCCCGACCCTACGCCCAAGCAGATTGAGCAGTTTATTGAGCAGCTCGTGCGCGGCAAGCTGGAAGACGGGCAGCTCAGCAATTCGCCCCTGACCCTGCGCGACATCGACGCGATCTGCGAGGCTTTCAACAAGGTGCTGGGCGGCGTTTTCCATGAGCGCATTGAATACCCGACGGTCAACATTCCGGCGCGTTCCGCCATGCAGGAAAAAGAGGCGGAAGCTCCGGAACAGGCCGAGTCGGAAGAACCGACAAAGCCCGAAGAACCGGTTGGCGAAGAACCGGCGCAGCCGGAAGAAGCACCGAATGCTTTGCAGGAGAAACCGAAGTCCGAAGAGACAACAGAAGAACCGACGAAGTCGGAAGAAAGCGAGGATGCACCATGAAGCTGCTTTGGCAGATGGATACCCCGGTCAGGCCGCAGTGGCTGACGCTGATGCAGACCGCTGCGGATTGCGCCGTGTGGACGGAAGGGGTGACGCGTCCCTGTGCGGTCAATATCCGCCTGTGCGACGACGAAGCCATTCATGAAATCAACCGCGAATACCGTGACGTGGATCGTGCGACGGATGTGCTGTCCTTCCCCACGGTGAATTACCCGGCTGGGAAAACGGCTGGCGCGTGTGACCGGCTGCTGGCGCGTGAACTGGATGATGAACTGGATGCGTGCATGTTGGGCGACCTGATTCTGTCTGTGCCGCATGTATTGGCACAGGCAGAGGAATACGGCCACTCCCCGGAGCGAGAGGCGGCTTACCTGACGGTACATGGCCTGTGTCACCTGATGGGCTACGACCACATCGAAGAGGAGGACAGAAGAAAAATGCGCGAAATGGAAGAGAAAATCCTCTCGGCCATTGGCATGAGCCGCAATGGCGAAGCACCGACGCAGCAGGTGCAGGACGAAGCGCTGCTGGCGCTGGCACGCGAGGCGATGAAGCGCAGCTATTCTCCCTATTCCGGCTATCCGGTGGGAGCGGCGCTGCTGTGCGCGGATGGCCGCGTGTTTCAGGGATGCAACATCGAGAATGCGTCCTTCGGCCTGACCAACTGTGCGGAGCGGACGGCGCTGTTCAAGGCCGTCAGCGAGGGCGCAACGGAATTTACGACCATCGCGATTGCTTCCCGTAACTCTGCACCGTGGCCGTGCGGTGCATGCCGTCAGGCACTGAATGAGTTTGCACCCGATCTGCGTGTGCTGGTCACATGGGATGAAGGGACGGCGGAATCGACGCTGCCCCAACTGCTGCCGCACGGCTTTGGCCCGAAGCAGCTCGAAGCAAAGGAGAACGAAGAAAATGAGTGACGATCAGAAATTTTATTCCGGCTTTGTGACCATTGTCGGTCGACCTAATGTAGGCAAATCCACGCTGATGAACGCGATGGTGGGGGAGAAGATTGCCATCGTCTCCAACCGGCCGCAGACTACGCGCAACCGCATCATGGGCGTCATGACCCGTCCGGGCTGGCAGATGGTGTTCCTCGATACGCCCGGCATTCACACGCCGCGCACGCGCCTGGGCGAGAGCATGATGCAGTCTGTCCGGGATGCGATGGATGGCATGGACGGCATGCTGGTGCTGGTGGACGCGACGCAGGTGGGCGAGCAGGATCGCGCGATTGTGCGCGAAATGAGCGGCAAGCGCGTGCCGAAGGTACTGGCGCTGAACAAGATTGACCTGCTGCCGCCGGAAAAGCTGTTGGGGCTGATTGCCTCCTTTGCAGACAGCGGCTATGATGCCATTATCCCCATCAGTGCCAAAACGGGCGATGGTCTCGACGACCTGATTCGCCAGCTTTCGAGCAATCTGCCCGTGGGCCCCAAATACTTCCCTGATGACATGGTGACGGATCAGCCCGAACGGCAGATCTGCGCCGAGATGATTCGCGAAAAGGCGCTTCTGCATCTGCGCGATGAAGTTCCTCACGGCATTGGCGTGGAAATGATGGGCATGGAGAAGCTGAACGACAATTTCATGGAAATCAACGCTACCATCTACTGCGAGCGCGATGCGCACAAGGGCATCATCATCGGCAAGCGTGGCGCGATGCTCCAGCAGATCGGCTCGGAAGCGCGCACGGACATTGAAAACCTGCTGGGACTGCACGTCAACTTGCAGCTGTGGGTGAAGGTGCGTCCGGACTGGCGCAACCGTTCCTCCGACCTGCGCACGCTGGGCTATGACGCAAAATAAGAAGGAGGCGTTTCCAATGGGCAAGTACTTTGGAACAGATGGTTTCCGCGGTGAAGCCAATCAGGAGCTGACGGCGGATCATGCCTACCGGGTGGGACGCTTTCTGGGCTGGTATTATGGCGAAAAGAAGTGACGCGCCGGGGATGAAAGCCGACCGCGCATCGTGATTGGCAAGGAACAGCGCCAATCCAGCTAAATGTTTGAAT
>CAZGKQ010000032.1:0-12248 GCA_964526125.1 uncultured Faecalibacterium sp. | reverse complement strand
ATGCTGCTGGATGCCATCCATTCGGAAATGTTGTCATGCCCGTCCTTCTGCGATGCACTGATTCAGGTGCAGTCCCGGGAGTGTCTGGTGGTTTTCGTCGTTGCCAAGGGAGCAGAAACAACGCTGAAGCAGCTGCTTCCGGCGGAACGTCAGCGCTGGTTTGATACCTCCACCGTTACTCTGGAGCAGCTGGTGGAGGCGGCCGCCCTGCGCCTGTGACAAAATCAGCCCACCATGGGGCGATGAATTCGCCTGTCATGGTGGGCTGATTATTTTTTGCCTCATCAGTCGCTTGTTTCCTGCCACTCGCTGTCCATCGGCGGATTTTCGTCGCCGGTCGTCATGTACAGGCGGTCAATCGCCATGCCGCTTCCCAGCGCAGCGATGCTGAAAACATGCTCGCCTTTTTTCATTTTGACGGAAATCAGCTTCTGCCAGCACCAGGTATACACCGTGCGGTAGGTATGAACGTGATCTCGGCAGATGAGCGCCGTGTCGTGCAGATCTTCGCCGTCCATCGAGAAGCGGCAGCGGAAATGACGCTCGTCGTCATATTTCATCAGCAGCCAGATGTGGTAGACTGCATCCTGTTTGCAGCAGAGCCGGTAGTTCATTTCCGGCGCAGGGTAGACCGGCTTTTGGTCAACCGGCTGCACTTCCATGCACATGGCCAGACCACTGCGACCATCCGTTTCCGCCTGACGATGCGTCCATTGGCTGCCGTCTGCCCCGGTGGTCATCCATGCGCCGTGCGATTGCGCCAGCACGTTTTCCGCCTCCCAGGCCAGATGACCGTCCTGCTCCTGAATCACACCCGTGTTCAGGTTTGCCACGACGTCCCTATTGCCCTGCGTATCCAGCCAGTTCCGGACAGCTCCGTAACTTTCCGGGCGCTTCCGCGGAACCCGGCCATAGAGCATGTCCTGCTGCCAGAACGCATCATCCGCATAGTTCATCCACGGCAGCGGAACTTCCTGCATGGTCGCGCGGTAGAACGTTGCCATGCGCTGTGTGTCAAAGTCCGGCAGCGCCACATAGCCATCCAGCACGCCAGGACCCAGCACACATGGTTTCCGTTCCGCCAGGTAGAGATTGCAGCCCGTGATGGTCATATAGCCATCCAGCGCTTCCAGCAGCAGCGTGTGGTGTCCGGCCGGAAGCTGTGCCACGCGCAGATAGCCCTTTTCACCGCAGCGCATGGCCGCCTCCGTCCAATTGCCAACATACTCATCTTTCGCCGTGAAGGCCAGCACCTGTGCCGGGCGATCATCCACCGTCAGGCGCACACGCAGCTCGCCCGTGGAATTCAGTGTCAGGAAGCGGATAACTTCCAGCTCCGCGTCGCCGGAATGGAAGGTTTCAAAGGCATAGCGCAACCACGGGGCATTTTTCTCACAGACCTCCGGTGCGGCCTCCCATGCAGCCCCTTTTCCGCGACCCATTTCACGAATCAGGCGGAAACCTTCCTGCGCTTCACACGTCTCCGCCGGGAAATGCACCACGCCGTCTGCTTCGTAAATCGGCAGCGTCGGCAGACCAAAGTCCTTCTGGCAGACTGGAATTCCCATGCACTGATCCTGCGCCAGAACGCGAATTTTTCCTTCCCGGAAATTGTCCGATACGCTGACGAGAATGCGCTGTTCCGCCTCCACCACGCCTTCCATGCAGGAAAGCGTCATGCCTTCCTCCGCCTGAAGGGTGAAGGGAATGCTGCCCGTGCCAGTATTCAGCAGCTCAAAATATTTTGTTTTCGCGCCGTGCCGGTCAAAGGTCAGGCACGCAGGTTCGCCATCTGCGCAGCGCAGCAGCAGATGCCCCGGTTCCAGCTTCAGCGACGGTTTGCAGGCCGGATACAGTTCCAGCGGCGGCGGCGGAAAATCTTCCGGCGTTAAAATACCGCGCCACTTGCCGCCACACATCACTTCGTTGTATTCGTACAGCATCAGTCGCTTCAGGTCGTCCATTTCTCTGGATTTCGCCGTGTTTTCGTCGGCGGCGCGCATTGCCCCCAGGGCGTACATTGCCCGGCTGCGGTCGGCAAAATAGTAGGAGGCCGCGATGTAGAAGGAGGCCTGCATCTTCATCAGCACCAGCTGGAAGAACGCATCCTGCTCCGCTGCCGGGAGCTGCTTCCAGACCATCTCGCCGCGCTGCACCAGCGCGTGCATCGCCCAGAGTCTTGCCGCCGCTTCGTCACCGTAGGCTTCCTGCGCAAACACATCCGAGCGCATGTGTTCCGGCTTGCACAGGTTGCTCAGTTGCCGGAAGGCTGCGTCGATTTCCGCCACTTCTTCGCCATGTTCCCCGGAGAAGTTCCGGTTCACCCACTCGACGGCGAAACGGTGCGCATCCAGCATCACGCTGTCCTCACGCCCGGCGTCCCAGCCGCAGCGCAGGAAGTACTCCATGTCCCATTCAATTGGCTTCAGCGCCCCAACGTTGTCCACCCAGATACGCCGAATCTGCTGTTCGTAGCACTTTTTCAACTCATTGCCCATGTGCGCCAGCGGCGTGGAGCAGACAAACAGCCAGCTCATGCCCGGCGGTGCCCAGTAGGAGCTGTGGTAATACAGGCCGTTGCCACCTGCGCGTTTCTGCTCCGCCGCATTGGGATAACGCCGCACATAGCCATGATTGTCGTCCACCCAGATCAGCGCCACGTCTTCGGGCACCTTCAGGCCGCTGTCGTAGATCGGCAGCACTTCCTTG
The DNA here is from genome assembly GCA_964526125.1 of uncultured Faecalibacterium sp. Lineage (GTDB taxonomy): Bacteria > Bacillota > Clostridia > Christensenellales > Aristaeellaceae > UBA11524. The sequence goes on along the minus strand of CAZGKQ010000032.1, from coordinate 9,539 downwards.
TACGGCACGAAGCTCTGCGGCACATGATCGCCTGGAATTTCCTCCCGGATCAGCTGCCGCTGCGCCGCCATGATTTCTTCCAGCAGCTCGCGCTTCCGGCGCATCAGCTCCTGCTCCGATAGGGGGGCGCCGTCCGTCAGATTTTCCGTCACGAAGCCGCTGTCGTGAATGCCGCGCATGCCGATGGTGTAGCAGCACTCACCATCCCGGTTCTGCTGCAACGATTCGCGCCAGTATTCCAGCAGCTTTTCCCGATTTTCGCCGGGAATGGTGTAGTCGTAGCGAATGCCCTCGTAGCCCTTTTTCGTCAGCCAGTGCTTCCACTCGTTCTGGTTGCTCCGGTGGAGCATGTCGCAGTGGCTTGTGCCGGTCACGACCCCCATCCGCTGCGCCAGTCGACCATTTTCCTCGTTGATGTTGAAGGCATTGACGTGCATCGCCGGCCAGATGAAGTTGCCCTTCAGGCGCAGCAGCAGCTCGAAAATGCGCTCGTAGGTCTTCGGGCCAATGGTGTCCTCGCCGTTCATCGTGCGTGCCCAGCAGTCCAGCTCCTCCTCATCGTTGAGGAAGATGCCGCGATACTGCACTTCCGGCCAGTCGGCCTTCATCCAGTCCTCCGGGATGGTTAGACTGTCTTTGACTTTTACCGGCACGTCTGCCATATACGTCCATGGAGAAACACCCCAGCGCTCGCACAGGTCGTAGATGGCGTACACCGTACCCCGGCGGTCTGCACCTACCAGGTACAGCACGTCGCCCACGCCCTGCTGAAGATACGCCTCCCAGCGCAGTTCTCCTTGCTCATCGCGCAGCGCCGCCAGCTGTACCGCGTCTGGCAGCGTCATGTGCTGCACCGTTCCAGCGGCAATCACCACGTCGGGGGTCCATTCGTGGGTCACATCCGGCTTCCGGCCGCACAGCTTTTCCACATCTGTCGCCAGATTGTTCACGGCGATTTGCACGGCGCTGTCTTCCTTCATAGAAACGTAGATTTTTCCCATCGGGCGATGCCTGTCAAACAGAATCATGGTTCAATTCCTCCTGAGGCTGCTTCGGCAGTGTGAGACTGCCGGTATTGTTGGGGTGTCATGCTGGTGTAGGACTTGAAGCGTCGGTTAAAACCGGAAATGTCGTAGTAGCCGCATTCAATCGCAATATCCTTGACGGACATTCGGGTTGTGCGGAGCAGTTTTCGTGCCCGGTGCATGCGCAGACTAGTCATGTACTCAATGGGGGTCATGGCGTATTCCGCCTTGAAGGAGCTGGACAGCTTGGAATCGCTCAAACCCACCTGCGCCGCCACTTCCGACACGGAAATATCCATCTCCCAGTATCGCTGATCCAGAATCGCCTTGGCCTGCTGCACGGGGCTGACAGGAGCGCTGCCAACCGCCATCCGCTCCGCAATCAGGCTGGTACAGACGCCCCGGAGCATGCTGTCCAGATCCGCCAGAGACAGACACTGGCTCAGCTTGAACAGGTTGTACGTCTCCCGGACGTTGGAGCCGCTCTTGCACGCCTCCGTGCTGATGACGTTGAGGATGTCATTATACATGCAGCGGAACATGAACAGCGACGTGTTCATTTCCCTCATCGAGGTGGAAATATCCTGAAGCGCCGCGTGAATCAGCTCCGGATGCCCCCCATGCAGCGCCAGACGCAGATTTTCCACCAGCTGATGGTTGTATTCCGGCAGCTGCTCGAAATTCTCCTTCAGGTTGCTGAAGCGAATCACCTGCGTATTGCCTTTGACAAAGCGCAGATCGAAGGCGTTTTCCGCTTCCAGATACGCGCGCTGTCCATCCCGATAATCGCTGTGAACATTGCTGACCGCCATCGTCATGCCCATGCAGATGGCACGCATGCCTTCCAGCTTCTGATCCAGGAAGCTGAAAAGGGTTGTTTCATCCTGCGCAAAGAGAATCATCACCGCCCGGTCATTGAGCGGCATCATCCGGGTCACGCCATCCACCTCGCCGGTAAAGAGCATGTTGAGCTTTTCCGGTTGAAGGCTATAGTTACCATCATCCGGCTTGGCCAGAATCGCCACGGCAAAGCAGGGCACATCCACGTTGATATGGATGTTTTCCGCCAGCATCAGGAATTCGTCCATGCTTTCAAAGGAACCGGTCAGGAAGCGCTGTGCAAAATCGGAACGCTGAAGCGTCTCCATGCTCTCCATCCGGGAGGACATGGCGTTGTTTTCGTCAATCAGGCGTTGCACGCCGTCGCGGATTTCCACCAGTTCATTGCCCGTCGGCACGCGATCGGACAGCATGTCATAAAGCAGCTTAATCGGCTTCATACGGGACTGCACCGTTCGCATGATAATCAGCGCGCCCAGTGCCGCAATCAGTGAGGCCACCAGCATCAGCAGCCGCACCGATGAAGACATGGCTACCTGCAACTCTTCATCCGGAATGAGCATCATATACCAGTATGTAAACTGATCGCCCTGCAGGCTCAGCAGATGATACTTTTCCCCCTCGCAGGTGATCACGGACGGCAGTTTTCCGTTTTCATCCGCCGCAGCCAGCAGCGTTTCCACCGGCACGGCGCTCCGCTGGCGACCCACCAGGCATTCATCGCCGCCCATCAGATACACATCCGCCGTGTCGTTGATGATGGAGTCAAACCAGCTCTGATAAATCGACTGCTTGACCAGATACATCACCGTGCCACAGCGCCAGATGTTGCTGTACGTCAGCGGCAGAAACACCGTCACAAACTGCTGTTTGTCGTCATACACGCCAAAGCCGTAGCCTTCCACCGTCTGCGCAGGCAGAATGGTCATGCGCGATGTGTTTTCCCAGTGGTACATGAGCTTTTCCGGCGATACGTTTTCATGCACCACGGCCCCGCCGGAGAAATTCTGCACTGTATGCGAGCTTAAATTGGAGAAAATGTAATTTTCTCCGTAATATCGCAGATAAATGCCGTGAATAAACTGGTTCGCTGCTTTCAGCGTGGCAATCCGCTTAATCAACACCGCGCCTCTGGCCGGTTCGTTCTCAAACGTGAATGGTTTAGCCTCGCTGGACGTGCCAATCTGGTTGTTGATGATCAGCAGGCTGTTCAACTCGCTCTCATGCGTTTCGCGCAGCAACTCCAGACGGCTCTGATATTCCACCAGCAGCAGCTGGGAATGAAACTCATAAAAGCTGTTGTACACATAGATGAGCAACATGCCCATCACCGTGACCATGACGAGCAGATAGGACAGAAAATACTGCCAGGAAAGCCTGATCGTCCCGATTTTCTTCAAGTGCAACGCCCCTTCCGGCGCAATGATGATATGCATTAATTATAAGCGTATCATTTGCCGTCTGTCAAGGATGATGGAGGAGTTTCCGTTTTTCACGCAGGAAAGGGACAAGGGTTTATCGCCCCTGTCCCTTTCCGCCCATGATGGGCAGAATGGCTTTATGATTACTTGCTCGTTTCCAGGCGACGGTCATAAGCCTGCTGGTAGATCGCGACGAAATCATCAATGCGCAGATCATCGAGCGTCTTGAGGTAGGTATCCCAGCTTTCATCCGTGATGCCCTTGGTCATGAACTGAATCAGCGCTTCCTTGGCATACTTGCTGATTTCCGCGCGCAGCAGATCCAGCTCCTGTGCCTCTTCCACCGTCTTGGTGGACAGCGTGGTCAGCTCCTGACGGGAATACTTCTCCATCAGGCCATTTTCCGTGTACCAGTTGCAGTAGGTCGTCTTTTCGATGCGGTGAGAGGGCATGTTCACCTTGGCGAAGTAATCCTTGCCGCAGCAGTAGTACATGGCGGACTGACCGGGCACCGTGCGCGTGCCATCGGACATCGGCCAGATGTCAACCATGCCGTTCTCGTCGTAGTCCCAGAATTCACCGTACATGCCGTTGTAGCCGTTGATCATGTTGTCCCACTGGAACTGGGCATCCAGCCACTTGCAGACGGCTTCCACCGTGCCATTTTCCAGCGCTGCCACCGTGATGGCCGCACCAAAGCCAGGCAGCTCCATCGATAGCGGAATCTTCACTTCATAACCTTCCGCCGCGGTGGGCAGCATGCATTCATACTGGCTGTAGACTTCCTCCGTGGTGCCCATGGCGGTCATGCGCCAGCGCCAGAAGGAACCGTAGTCGTTCGCATTCACCTTGGCTTCAAACGCATTCATGTCCTGCGACACGCATTCGATGTCGATCAGGCCTTCAGCGTACCAGGAAGCCAGCGTTTCCATGCCGGCGCGCAGATTTTCGTGCGTCAGCCAGGAATAAGCCTTGCCATTGTCATCCACGCAGATGTATTCGCCATTGGTCGGCACGCCCCAGCAACGCAGCATGTTGGTGATACCAATCTGCAGGTCGATGAAGGAACCGCCCAGCGGAATCTCGTTGTTGGGGTCGCCATCGCCGTCCACGTCCAGATCACGGAAAGCACGCAGCGCATTGACGTATTCATCCATCGTCGTGGGCATTTCCAGATTGGCCGCCTTCAGCCATTCGGTGTTGATGAACAGATGGCCGTCGCAGTTGATGTTCTGCGGAATGATCCAGCCAATCTGGTACATCTGGCCGTCGGAGGAGCGCAGGCTCTTGGCCAGGTCAGGATCGGCTTCCAGCAACGCCTTGTAGTTGGGCATGTACTGGTCGATGTACTCATCCAGCGGAAGCAGGATGCCCTGATCCACGCCATACATTTCCAGATTGATGCTGCCACGGACGATCACATCCGGGTATTCAAAGGACGTGAGCATCAGGTTCAGCTTCGTGGACCAGTCGCCGCCCTTGACCTGATTGAAGTTGGCCTTCACGCCGGTCTGGGCAGTGATGCCGTTCACAGGATCGTTGTAGTAGGGCATTTCCTGGAAGTTCAGGTCGTCAATGTCGCGATACCAGATCATGACATCAATTTCCGTAGGATTATCCGCCGCCAGCGCCGCGGAACCCATCGTCAGCAGCATGATCGCCGCCATCAGCAGAGAAACCAGTTTCTTCATGTAGGGTAGCCTCCTTCTTTATTCCAACGGGATGCTTCGCTCCCGCAGGGTTCTGGGGAAAGATTCACGCGTCGTCAGCCCTTGATGGAGCCAATCATGACGCCCTTGACGAAAAACTTCTGCATGCACAGGTACAGCACAATCGCCGGAAGCGTGGAGACGACGATGATGCAGTATTTTGCCACCTGCGCACGGTTAAGCAGCACCGCGTCCTGCTCCGCCGTGTCGTTGACCATGCTCATCAGCAATTCACGGCTGGATTCCAGCGAGGCCAGAATCTCCTTGAGTACCGTTTGCAGCGGCAGCAACGCGCGTTTGTTCAGGTAAATCAAGCCCGTCCAGTAGTCATTCCATTTCGCCACCCCGTAGTAAACGGACAGCACGCCGATGATCGTGCCGGACAGGGGCAGCACAATCTGGAAAAAGTACTGCATCTGCGAGGCCCCATCCAGATTCGCCGCCTCATACAGCGCATCGGGAATGGTGGTGGTAATGTAGGTACGCGCCAGCATCACATTCCACACCGACACACAGCCCATCAGCACGCACACCCACGGCGTGTTGTAGAGTCCCACGTCGCGCATGGTCATGAACGTCGGAATCAGACCGCCGTTGAAGAACATGGTGAAAGCGAAGAAGAGAGAAATCAGGCGTTTGCCGGGAAATTTGCGCGAAAGCGTAAACGCTGCGCCCATTGTCACCGCCAGCGAAAGCACCGTTCCGCCCACGGTGTAGAAGATGGAATTCAGGTAAGAGCGCCAAATATCGCTGTTTTTCAGCACGGTCGCATAGCCGTCCAGCGTGAATCCCTTGGGATAAAGCGTCACCTGACCCGTTGTCACCAGCGTCGCATCCGACACGGAGCAGATCAGAATCAGATACAGCGGATAAATCGTCACGGCCAGCATCAGCACGGTCAGCACCATCACCACGATGTTGAAAAATCTGTCCTGCCAGATTTCCTGCTGACGCGCCGGTTTTGCTCCGGCCGCTTTTGCCATCGTCATCCTTCATTTCCCCCTTAAAAGAGCGTTTCGCCCTTCATCTTGCTTGAAATTGTGTTGGCAATGACCACCATGAAAAAGTTGATGATGTTCACAAACAGGCCGATAGCCGTCGTATAGGAGAACTGCCCCGAGCCAAGACCCATCTCATACACATAAGTGCCAATGATGTCGGACGTAGCCATATTGCCGCCGGTTTGCAGCAGCAGTGTCTTTTCCGTCGCCGAGGACAGGAGCGAACCGCAGTTCAGGATCAGCATCATCGTGGCTGTCGGCACGATATGCGGCAGATCAATGTACCACACCTTCTGCCACTTGCTGGCACCGTCAATCGTGGCTGCCTCGTACAGCTCCTGATCCACACCGGCCAGCGCGGCAATGTAGAGAATCGAGTTCCAGCCGGCATTCTGCCAGATGCCCGAAATGATGTAGATTGGCCGGAACCAGGAAGCTTCATTCATGAAGTAGATGGCCTGACCACCCAGCGCCGTAATGAAGTGATTGATGATGCCATTGGTCGGTGAGAGCAGAATGTAGAGAATACCGGCCATGACCACCGTGGAAATGAAGTGCGGCACATAAATCGCCGTCTGCGTGAATCTTTTCAACTTCTCGCTGCGGATGTTGTTGATGATAATCGCCACCGCAATCGGAATCGGGAAGGAAAAGAGCAGGCTGAAGACATTCAGCAGCAGCGTATTGCTCAGCAACCGCTTGAAGTAGTAGGCATTGAAAAAAGTTGCAAAATGCTTGTAGATCGGTTCCGCCCATGGGCTTCCCTCAATACCAAGCCTCGCCTTATAATTCTTGAAGGCAATCTGCACACCGTACATGGGCATGTAGTTGAAAATAATGAGATAAACCACCGCCGGAAGAATCAGAAGATAGAGCCAGCGATTTTCCACAATGGAACGCAGATACCGTTTCCATCCGGGCTGCCGATGAGAGACCCTCTGCCGCTGCATGATTCGCGCCTCGCTTTCCTGTTTTTCGTTTGCTGCATTGATTATGGCATGTTTTTGGTCCGTTGTAAATAAGACGTATTTTGTCCTATTTTCATAGATAAAGTGGTTTTTAGTGTGACCGTTCCTGACATTTGCAGAAATTTTGCCATGGTTTGCGAGGCGAAAAATCGGCTTTTTTCGCGGCGAAGGGCATTTTTTCGTCGGCGCAATTTTCTGGATTATCAGCAAATTCTAATCTGTTTCCCTTGCGCTTCACAGAGAAAATGGGGTATACTGATGATGTCAGGTAATAACGAAAGGAGTGACGAATATGCCTGATTTGGAGAAGATTGTGAAGGATGTCATGTACGGTGGCATTGGCGCTGCGGCATCGCTGGTGGAAAAAGGCGGCGATCTGGCGCGCACGCTGGTGGAAAAAGGACAGGAAACGGTTCGTAACAGTCAGCCTGCGGCGGACGACATCAAGCGCCGTTTGCAGGAATTCTGCGATGCGCTGCTGAATCGCGGTGAGCTGGACATCAGCAAGCTGACCCCGGAACAGCGCGCCGAGCTTCGCCATCAGCTGGAAGAAATGGATTATCAGGAAATCTATGAAACCAGCGAATCGGATGCAGAGAAGGAAGCTGCGGAGGATCAGCCTGATGCCCCCGAGCAGTCAGAAACGTCCTCTTCCGACGACGATGTGCCGGTGGGCAATGAACCGGAATATCGCGGCATGGAGTAATCACACAGAAAAGAAGCGCCTGTCTATTCTGCGTTTTGGCAGAATGGACAGGCGCTTTGAGCGTGAAATTGATGATGTATGAAAAGGCGCTGTACCATTCGGCCAGCGCCTTGTTGTTATCTATGTTCCTTATTCGTTTGCCGGAATCAATACGGCCTTGATGCGACGCACGCCAGCAGAAGAGCTTTCCTCCTTCTGAATCTTGAACGCGCCCAGATCGCCGGTATTTTCGGCATGTGGGCCACCACAGATCTCAAAGGAATAATCCCCCATCTTGTAGGTGCGAACCTTCTCGCCATACTTGGACTCAAACAGGCCAATCGCGCCCTTTTCCTTCGCTTCCGGCACGGTCATCTCTTCGCAGACGACCGGCACCTTCGCCTGAATCGCCTCGTTGACCAGCGCCTGTACCTGCGCCAGCTCATCCTTGGTCACCTTGCGGCCAAAGGAGAAGTCGAAACGCAGACGTTCCGCCGTGATGTTGGAACCCTTCTGCGCCACCTCATCCCCCAGCACCTTGCGCAGCGCCGCATGCAGCAGATGGGTCGCGGTGTGCAGGCGCGCCGTCTCCACGCTCGTGTCCGCCAGACCGCCCTTGAACTTCTGTTCCGCGCCCTGATGGCTCAGTTCCTGATGCTTGCGGAAGGATTCCTCAAACCCGGCCGTGTCCACCGTCAGGTTGCGTTCCTTCGCCAGCTCCACCGTCATTTCAATCGGGAAGCCGAAGGTGTCGTAGAGGTGGAAAGCCGTTTCGCCGTCAATCTTGCCATCCGTCGCACGGGCAGCCACCTTGTCGAACTCCTTGTTGCCCTGCTTGAGGGTGCGCGCAAAGCGGTTTTCCTCCAGCTTGAGCTGCTCAATGACGAAGGCCGCATTGCGTTCCAGCTCCGGATAAACGGTCTGATACTGCTGGATGATGACCTTCGCAATCTCGCAGGTGAAGCCGTCGGGCAGACCCAGCTGCATGCCGTAGCGCACAGCGCGGCGAATCAGGCGGCGGAGGATATAGCCCTGGTCGGTATTGGACGGAGACACGCCACGGTCGTCACCCAGAATGAAGGTGGAGGTGCGCATATGGTCAGCGATAATGCGGAAGGCTTTCGTCGTTTCCTCATCCGCACCATATTCCTTGCCGGACAGCTCGGCAATCTTCGCCAGAATGCCCGTGAACGCATCCGTCTCGTAGACCGTCTTCTTGCCTGTCAGCACGCAGATGGTGCGTTCCAGACCCATGCCGGTATCCACGTTCTTCTGCGCCAGCGGAATAAACGTGCCGTCCTTCTGCTTGTTGTACTGCATGAACACGTCGTTCCAGATTTCCAGATACGCGCCGCAGTGGCAGGCCGGGGAGCAGTTCGGGCCGCAGGGCTTTTTGGTGATGATGAACATCTCCGTATCTGGGCCGCAGGGGCCGGTAATCCCGGCAGGCCCCCACCAGTTATGCTCCTTGGGCAGATAGAAGAGATGATCGTCCTTCACGCCGCAGCTGCGCCAGAGGTTGGCGGCCTCCTCATCCCGGGGGCAATCCGCATCGCCCTCAAAGACGGTGAACGCCAGCTTTTCGGGGTCAATGCCCAGATATTCTTCGCTGGTGAGGAATTCCCAGCTCCACGGAATCATTTCCTTCTTGAAAAAGTCACCCAGCGACCAGTTGCCCAGCATTTCAAAGAAGGTCAGGTGGCTGGAATCGCCCACGTCGTCAATATCGCCCGTGCGGATACACTTCTGCACGTCGGTCAGGCGCGTTCCGGCCGGATGGGGCGTTCCCATCAAATACGGGACAAGCGGATGCATCCCGGCGGTGGTGAACAGGACGGTGGGGTCATTTTCCGGAATGACAGACGCGGAAGCAATTCGATGGTGTCCCTT
>CAZGKQ010000031.1:3561-12450 GCA_964526125.1 uncultured Faecalibacterium sp. | reverse complement strand
CGTCTGGGCACGCACCACAAACGCGCCGGTTCGCCAGCCAGCCGCTTTGTTCCGTGCCAGCGACGTGCCGCCGATTCCGTAATTAAGCGCCTGTGCCGCCCCTGTCATTTGCCGGAGACGGTTGAGGTAGATGTTTTCCGTTTCAACCACGCCCGTCCCTTCCGTGATGCTGTCCCCGAGGAAGAGGAGCTTTTTCCCTTTCAAATCCTCCAAATTCATCTTCTCACCCCTTCACGCTGCCCATCACAACGCCTTTGACAAAGTATTTCTGAAGGAAAGGATACACCAGCATGATCGGCACCATCGACACCACAATCTGTGCGCATTTGCTCGTTCTGGTGGAGATTCTCGCCAACAGATACGCATCCTGAGAATTCACGTTGGTAAAGTCATAGCTGACAATCACTGACCGCAGATAGGTCGCCAGCGGATACGTTTCCGGCGATTTCATGTAGAGCATGCCATCAAACCACGAATTCCAATGCCCGACCATCGTGAAAAGCAGCACCGTGGCCAGCGTCGCCATCGACAGCGGCACATACAGTTGCAGCATCGTTCGCAGATGCCCGGCGCCATCAATGCTGAAGGACTCACTCAGTTCTTTGGGCAGGCTGCGGAAGGCATTGAGCGTCAGCAGAATGTTATACACCGGCACGCACCCCGGCAGAATCAGCGACCAGATGGTTCCCAGCAGTCCAGCCTGCTTGACCGTCATGTAAACCGGAACGACACCGCCGCCAAAGAGCATGGTGAACACGAAAATCCAGACATACACCGTGCGCATGTGGAAATTTTTCCGCTCCATGGACAGCGGATAGGCGCACAGCACCACCATGAGCATCTGAATGGCCGTCCCCAGCACCAGGCGCTTCAGCGTGACCATAAACGAATTGAAGAACGCCGAGCGCGTCAGGATAAATTCATACGCATCCAGCGTGAATTTTTTCGGAATAAAAAGGACATTGCCTGCCGCCACCTCCGCGCTGTTGCTGAAGGAAATGGCGATGGTGTTAAGAATCGGCGCAGCGCAGATCAGCGCCAGCAGGGTCAGGAGGATGATGTTGACAACCCCGAAAATCTTCTCGCCCCTTGAGCGAAACTTCATGTTCTTCTCTCCTCCTCAGAAAATTCGATAATCCGCAAAACGATAGGCCAGATAGTAAGACGAGCAGATCAGAATCAGCGAAATCACCGACTTGAACAGCCCCACCGCCGTCGCCACGGAATACTGCGCCTGATCAAAGGCCAGCCGGTACACCAGCGTATCCAGAATATCGCCCGAATCCATGACCAGACTGTTAAGCAGCATGTACACCTGATCAAACCCGGCATTGAGCACATTGCCCAGCGAAAGCGTTGTCAGCAGGACAATGGTCGGCAGGATGCCCGGCAGCGTCACATGCAGGGTCTGCTTCCAGCGGCCTGCGCCGTCAATGGCAGCCGCCTCATACAGCGTCGGGTCAATGGCCGTCAGTGCCGACATGTACACGATGGTGTTAAAGCCAAAGCTCTTCCAGACATCCGTGACCACCAGCACGGCCGGGAAAGTATCGTTATTCGTCAGAAAATGCACAGTATCGCCGCCCAGCATGCGAATCATCTGGTTGACCACGCCGTCGGTGCCCAGCACATCCAGAATGATGCCACCAAAGATAATCCAGGACAGAAAATGCGGCATGTAAATCACCGTTTGCACGGTGCGCTTGAATTTCACCAGCCGCACTTCGTTGAGCATCAATGAGACCACGATAGGAACCAGCATGTTGAAAATAATTTTCAGCGTCGAAATATACAGGGTATTCCACAGCACATTCCAGAAATTCGGCAACGACATGACAAACTTGAAGTTATCCCAGCCAACCCATTTGGCATTGAACCAGCCCTTGAAGACGGTAAATTTCTGAAACGCCATTACATTGCCGACCATCGGCACATAGCTGAACCAAATCAGGAACACCAGCCCCGGAATCAGAAACAGATGCAACGGCCATTCGCGCTTCAGCATTCGGGAGAAGGATCCTTTTTTCTTCTTCACACATGACGTTTGCTGCGTCATTTTGATTTCCTCCAGTCATAAGACAGGGGCGAGCAAGCCCTGCCCGCCCCTGTTAAAGTCGCTTGCATCAATGCAGGCTGACCCATTCGTTTACTTCCTCCGTGATGTCCGTGCCGCCCATCTGATACCAGCGCTCGACGGCTTCGTCAAAGGCCTCCACAGGTTCTTCACCCATGATGATCTTGGTGAAAACCGTCTTCAGGTTGTCTTCCAGAATGCCCATCTTGGCGGACATGGTTTCCGTCGTACCGCCGAAAACCGTGCGCTGGAGGCTGTCCAGATCGTATTCTTCCACCAGCACCTTGAACGCTTTGACCTGATGATACTGCATGTAGTATTCCGTGTTGCCGTTGTCCATATAGTCCACGCAGGGCTGGTACTTGTCCGTTTCGGTCACGCAGTCCTTGAGCAGATCCGGATTCCGGGTTTCGATGGCCTGAACCAGCTTATTCAGCGCATCACGCGTCAGGCTGTCGGGTGTCGAGGTGGTCACAACCGCCAGATGATTGACCTGAATGGTCTGACCATTTTCCCAGACGGTGATGAAATCCGGCTCGTCGCGGCGGTCGCCATAGACCAGATCGTTATGGATGTTAAGCATCTTAATGACCGCTTCCGGATGCTTACAATCCTTGCTGACCACATAATATCCGCTGGCCGAGAAGCCCACAGAAGCCTTCGCAGGCGTTTCATCCACACTGGGGGCGCGCACAGGTGTCCAGACCATGTCCGGATCGTTATCCAGACCCACGCCGTACTGGTACACATTCCAGTTCTGACCATAGCTGATGCCGTACTTTCCACCCATGACTTCTTCCGTCACTTTGGTGGAATCCTTCACGGCAAATTCCGTGTCAATCAGGCCATCCTGATAGGCCTGGGCCAGCCGAGCCAGCGCCGCCTTCATTTCCGGAAGCGTGCTGCCATAAACGACGCGACCATCTTCCTGCTCCACCCAGATGCCCGGATAGGCATGGTAGCCGTTAAAGAAACCGGTCAGGGACGTAATGCCGTCAAAAAGGTAATTGCTGAAGGCAATGCCGCCCGTGTTGTTAAGACCATCCATGTCCGGGTCGTTCTCCTTGAAGGCTTTGGCCACCGCCAGCACTTCTTCCAGCGTGGTAGGCACTTCCAGATCCAGATTGTCCAGCCAGTCCTGACGCACCCAGAGCATGCTCGGCTCGTAGCAGTTGGCGCTAACGTAGGGCAGTGCATACAGCTTGCCGTCGAAGGTCGCCGAACCCAGTGCATCGCCGCCGTCGCCGCTCAGCAGCGATTTGGTCAGGTCGGAGGCGTATTCATCATAGTACGCCGTCAGGTCGCAGAGCATATCCGCTTCCACCAGCGTACCCATCTGCGCCGCCGTAACATAGAGCAGATCCGGGATGGAACCGGAGGCAATCGTCACGTTCACCTTGTTGTTGTATTCGGACGAAAGCGCTGTCCAGTCATAGTCAATCACAATTCCCAGATGATCCTGGTACTCGCGCGACCAGATGTTGTCGTAAAGATCCCAGCCTTCCGGATAGGACCAGGTGGATTCAACGCTGCGCCCCACGGAAATGCTGATCGCAGGATCGTACTTCTCCTCGGCCATGGCCGCACAGCCCAGCAGCATGGCAGCAGCCAGCAACAGAGACATCCACTTTTTCACCATGATAACCCTCCTTACTCACCTGATCCAGGTGATTTTTGTACTTTCATTATAACAGGCATGAACGCCCGACAAAACGCATCATTTTGCATTACTGATTACCATTTCTGCACTTTTCGCGCCAGTCTCGCGGCGCAACACCGCTCATCTTTTTGAAGAAGCGGTTGAACGCCTGCTCCGAGCCAAAGCCAATCACCCGGGCAATATCGCGGTGCAGCATGTTGCCCTCCTCAATCAGCTTTTTCGCGCGTTCCATCCGCACGTTTGAAATGTAGTTTGTCAGCCTGTCCCCGGTAATCTGCTGATAGCAGCGCGCCATGTAATACGGATTCATTCCCACCAGCTCGCCCAAGCGCGGCAGGGACAGATCACCCCCCAGATTCTGCTCAATCATCCAGTGCAGCCGCTGCACCATGTCCTCATCGGAGGTCATCACCTGCTGCGTCTTGATTTCAAAAATGATGTCCGCCATTTGCGACAAAAGTCCCATGGCCTGCTGAAAGGGCATCCGCCACAATCCGCCATACAGCGCAGAGGTGTCCATTTTCCGCCCCACCTCCGGCCAGAAATTCCAGCGGTTCATCTGGCCGGTCATCATCACAGCGATTCGTCCCATGATTTCCAGCTCAATGGCCGCACGCCCGTCTTCCGGCAGCCTGTCAGCTACACGAATGATCTGTTCCAGCGCCTGAAAGAATTCCTGACGGCTACCCATCTCCATGCAAACGCCCAGATAATCAATGCGTTCCATTTCGCGGTTGATCCATTCGGAGGACATTTCCGCCTTTTCTGCTGCCGGAGCTTCAATGAGAATCGCTTCCCTGCCTCGCGCGCCATAAAGCATGTTTTCCAGCCGGATGCGCTTATCGCACAGCTGTTCCCACGAACACACCTCCGCCGCCAGCGCAAAGGACACCGTTCTGCCCAGCAGCAGACGGCATTTTTCCTGCCCGGCCTCAATCGTCTCGTTCAGATACAGACTGGCGTGCTTCCAGGCGGAAGCATGGTCGCGTTTGGGCTGCATCAGCCATGCCACGCTCCCGGCTTGATACACCGTGCCGTAGCAGCGGTAATAAGGCTCCATCTCATGCGCAATCAGCTCTTTTACGCCCAATAATGGCGCTTCTTCGCTCCATTTCAGCCTGTTTTCCGCTGCATCCTCCCGGCCAATGCACAAAAGCACCGGCTGCTGCACATCCAGCGTCGTCTGCATGGATTCAAGGGCTGTTTTGATTTCATCGCCGCTGTGCGCCCCCTGCAAAAGCGAGGCAAAAAACTGGTCGCGCATCGAAACCACCAGCTCTTCCAGCCGCGCTTTCCACAACGCTTCGGCTTCCTGCTTTTCCGCCTGTTCCAGCGCCTGAAGCGTCTGCCGGACGGCCGTGACGATGGCATCCCTGCCCTCCGTCTTCAGCAGGTATCCACACGCGCCGTTGCGCATGGCCTGCTGGATATAATCAAAATCCGGATAGCCAGTCAGGAAGAGTGTTCGGCAATGCGGCCAGTTTTCCAGCACGCGCTGTTGCAGCTGCAATCCGTCCATTCCCGGCATGCGGATGTCGGAAATCAACACGTCCACGCGCATCCTTTCCATGAGGCTGCATGCCTCCACCGCGCTGAAGCACCCGTGTATTTCGGCATTCAAATCCTCCTGATTTTCCAGATAAAAGATGACGCTCTCCACCACATAGGCTTCATTGTCCACCACAAGAATTCGATACATGTTCATTTTCCTCCACACGCAGAATCAGAGTTGTTCGTGTCATGCCGTTTTCCAGCCGACTGATTTGCAGGCCGCATTCCTCGCCGTAATGCAGCTTCAACCGCCGATGGATGTTAATCAGCGCCGTCACTTCAAATTCGCCGTCGTCCGGTGCATCCAGCCGCTCACGAAGCTGGTTGATTTCCTCATCCGTAATGCAGGTGCCGGTATTGTCCACATGAATCATGAGCAGCTGGTTTTTCCGCTCCGCCCACACATGCAGTTCGCCTTCCGTCACGTTTTCCAGGCCGTGGACATACGCATTTTCAATCAGCGGTTGCAAAATCAGTCGGGGCACCTGCATGCCGACCAGCTCCTCCTCAAACGGGTCAAACCGGACGCGAATGGAACGGAAACGAATCTGCTGCACCTCGCAGTATGCCCAGGCATGGCTGATTTCGCGCTGGATAGACACAAATTCGCGACCACTGCGCGTGACAAACTGGAAGTATCGCCCCAGTGTCCCCAGCATCTGATCGGCTGCCTCATATTCCCCCATGTTCAGCATGCCCTGAATGATGAAGAAGCTGTTATAGAAGAAATGAGGATTGATCTGCGACTGAAGCTGCTTGAGCTGCGCCTGCTGGGAGAGAATCCGCTGCTTATAGACCTGGTCAATCAGCTCCTGAATGGTGGCTACCATGTGATTAAAGCTGTTGTAGAGCTTTTCAAACTGTCCATGTTGCCGCGCGGTCAGGCGGACATCGTAGTTTCCGTTTTCTACCTGCGTAAAGGCATCCATCAGGCGCATCAACGGCAGATGAATCGTCTGGAATTCCCACACGGCGGCGACAACCGTCATCAGCAGCGCAATGAGGATCATCGCCACAATCAGCACGTCGATGCGCTGAAGGCGCGAAAGCACCCAAGCTCGGGGCGTGCAGGAAATGATATACGCACCAATCTCCTCGCAGTACGCCCAGCTCAGCACGCACTCCTCTCCCCGATAGCGAATGCTTTGCAGCGCACCGCCATTTTCTTCCGCCGCCAGAATCGCCTGATAAACCGTTTGCATGGCATCTGCATCCGTCTGCTCGCTCATGGAAAGCTGCCAGCTTTCCCCGATGATGAAGGTTTCGCTTCTTTCGTCCGGCGCGATGCCTCTGAGCGCCTCCGACAGCTTTTCCTGATTGATTTCAATCGCCATCAACATCGAAGGATTGAGCATCAGCTGTTGCCCGGCCGGATAGGCAGAGCAAAGGTACAGGCCACCCTCGTAGACGGTCAGGTAGCCGGACTGCAAATTCCGATTCAGCAGCGACCGCATTTCCGCCTCCGTTACCTCAAGGTCGCAGTTGACCGCGTTCACCTTGCGTTCCATCGACGGCATGTAAATGCTGATGTTGGCGGCATAGGGACTCATTTCGCGCAGCAGCTTCAGTTTTTCGCGCGCCTTGTTGATGGCCTCCGCCCGTTCATAATCGGACAGCACATCATAAAACACCGCCAGCTTGACAAAGTCGCTGTCGTTGACGCACTGATAGGTGCTTTTTTGCAGCCGGGAAACCTCCTGCGCGATCATTTCGCCATAGAAAGATATTTTGGCCAGCTGCGTTTCAGCCATCTCGTCCAGCGCGGATTCCTGCTGAATCTGATTTGTCCGCACCGCAATGACGCAGATGGGAATAATAACGGTCAGCAAAATCAACAACAGCTTTGTATAAAGCGGCATTCGCTTTAATTTCAAACCTTTCCAGCTGTTCGGAAATTTCATACAGACTGTCCAACCTTTCCTTCTCTCTTCCAAAACGCCGAAGGGGAGCTGTCAGAACAGCCCGACAGCTCCGAAGTTTTTTTCAATCATTCCATGTATTCCGCCAGCACCTGAACGGCCGTTTCGTCATAGTTGACGTTGCCTTCCAGTGCGTCCAGCAGCACATCCAGCGTATCGCCTTCCTGCACGTCCTGCGTCAGGATCAGGCGATAAGTGTCCTTCCCCAGCTTGTAGTAATCGCCATCGGTCGGCCAGATCTTCTCGCCATTGTGCCACACGGCCAGACCGGTGCTGGTCGGGCTCATGTCGTATGCGCCGATGCGCGCAATCACCATCAGCTTCACCTGTCCTGCGCGCGGCGCGGTGAACTCCATGATGGGGTCTGCCCCGGTGGAGGGATGCATGCTGGTGCGCATGATGAGCAGGTAGTTGTAGGCTTCCTCGCCATTGCCGGTGAAGTGGTCATCGGAGCGGACGAACGCCAGCTTGCGGATGTTGCCCGTCGCCTTGTCCAGGAACTTGTAGCTCCAACCGTTGTTTTCCTTCGCGCCCCAGTTGTCTACATGATCCGGCACAAACACATTGTCTGCCAGTTCTTCCTTCACCTGCGCGTTGTAGCTGTTGTAAACCACCTGATAGTCCTTAATCCAACCTTCGCGGCCATCACCCGTGGTGAACAGTTCCAAATACAGCATCGTGCCGCGCTGAACCGTCAGGGTCGCGCTCACTTTGGTGAAGCCGCCTTCCGCACCGTCCGTGGTCAGTGCCACGCTTTCTTCGCCATTGAGCGGAACCACTTCGCCATCCACCAGCAGGCGCACGGCTGCGCCGCCCGTCCCGTGCGTCAGGGCACTGAAGGTGATTTCGCCGCCGATGGGCGCTTCAAAGGCATAAACGGGGACAGTGCCGTTTTCGCCCACGAAGCCGGAGTTGGCGTTGATGAAATACATCTCCCCCACCGCGCCGGGATCGGAAGCAAACGCATTCAGCTGCCAGCCAATGTCCGATTCCGTCCAGTACGTCATCGGAAGATAGCTGCCGTCCGTCGTTTTGCACAGATAAGACCAGCCGTTGTTGGCCTGCACGCCAAACTGATCCATATCCGGCTTCCACTGCTTACCTGGATCGACGTAGGCCGCTTCAGCCTTCGCCGCTACTTCCAGCGTTTCCGTGCGTGCTTCTTCCTCGTTGACTTCCAGCGATGCATCCGCCGCCAGATACGTCACGGAATAGTTCTTGACCCAGCCTTCGCGATTGCCACCCGTGGTGTAGCCAATCAGGTAGATGGTCTGACCGGCCTTCACGTCCATGCGGCTGAAGTGCGCGGTGAAGCCAGCATCAGCGCCGGTGGTGTTGAAAGCAATGTCATCGCGAATCACTTCATCCTCCAGGCAGACCTTCATGTGCATGTCGTCCTGCCCGTGGGTGGAGAAGGTCAGCTCAATGCGGCCATCTGCCGGAACCGTGAAGGCATACACCGGCAGCGTTCCCAGCTCGCCCGTGAAGAAGCTGTTCCGGTTGATGAAGTACATTTCCAGATCAACGCCAGGATCGGACGAGAAAGCGTAAAGTTGCCAGCTGATGTCCGACTCGGTGTAGTAGGCCATCTCCCTGTAAACGCCATCGTCCTTCAGGCAGAGATAACGCCAGCCGTTGTTCCCCTGTGTGCCCCACTGTTCCATGTCCGGAGCGAATACGCTTCC
>CAZGKQ010000031.1:0-3461 GCA_964526125.1 uncultured Faecalibacterium sp. | reverse complement strand
AGGGTGAAGGTCGCATCCGCAGCGCCGGTCAGTTCCAGCAGCATGGCATGGAAGCTCATTTTTTCCTCCGGCAGCGTCAGCAGATAGGTGGTGCACGTCGCGCCATCTTCCGGCGGCTGAACCGCAACGCCGTTGTACATGTCGTCATGCGCATCTACAACCTTTTCCGTCGGCTTCCAGCTGTCCGCCACGTTTTTCTGCGTGCCGTCGCTCATGCGCCAGACGGATACGCCAGTAGCATAGGTCAAATCCACATAATCCGTCGCTTCGGCCTGCTGATAGACGAAATAGATCGTGTCACTGATGGGGCACTGAACACGATACGTCCTTTCGCCCAGCGTCTCCACCACAGCCCTACCAGAAATCGAAAGCACCTGCTCTGCGGCCTTTTGGGTGGTGATTTCATAGGTGATCATCTGCTCGTTTTCACCGCGCGTCTGCACAACCTGCGGTGCAATCAGGACGGTGGAGTCATTCGAGGTCGTCTCGCCTGCCCAAACTTCAATCCGCACCGTGATTTCCCGGCCTTCAAATTGCGTCAGGTCCATTTCAATTGGCGTACCAATTTCCGAAGTCACATAGATTTCCGTGGAAACCACGTTTTCCGGATCATCCTTCGCCCAGGCCATGAATTTGTACAGCACGCCGTCACTGGTGGACGCATTGGCTGCGGAAGCCATGGCCGGTGACGCGCTGAA
This sequence comes from uncultured Faecalibacterium sp., assembly GCA_964526125.1. GTDB lineage: Bacteria > Bacillota > Clostridia > Christensenellales > Aristaeellaceae > UBA11524. The sequence goes on along the minus strand of CAZGKQ010000031.1, from coordinate 2,763 downwards.
AATCGTTTCGCCATACACATCCAGCTGAATATCCGTTTCCAGCCATGTATAGCCCACCGGTGCGCCTCCTGAAATCCACGGCGGATGGAACTTGATGCGGTCGCTCCAGTTGCGGATTTCCGCCTTGGAGGAGAGCGTGTAATCAAACCCGTTGACCGCCGCAAATTCAGCCGTCTCGTTGGTCACGCCGGAATCCAGCGTTTCACCGGCGCGCATGATGCCATCATATTTCAGGAAGTTGATCGTCCGCTCGTTGCTGGGCACAATCTCCTGAATGCCGATGGTCAGGTAATCATCATTTTCCTCAAAATCACGGATGTTCAGGTTCTTTTCAATCTCCGTGATGTGCGTCTGGTTCTGATCAAAGGGGGTGTTGTCCACCAGATAGGATTGGGTGCTGTCCAGTCCCATCACCGTGTCCTCATTGTAAATCCGCCAATCCGGAATGCTGCCGGAAATCGGGGCAGTTTCCACACCTTCAAGGAAACGGACAGCAATCTCCTCCGGCTTATCCGCGTCTGCCACAAAGTAGGTACCCCACTCGTCGCGCTTCCACTGCGCCGTTTTGCCATCCTTCAACTTCAGGGACAGCAGCACATCCTCCGCCCATGCAGATGTATCCAGCACCGGCTCGTTCTCCATGCGGAAGTTCGCATCCCACAGCGCCAACTTGCCCGTCAACGTTGGATTGGTGATTTCCTTCACATCGAAGCGGTACAGGCAGGTAATGTCATTGGCACGCTGGTTTCCTGCACGATACCACGCCTGCCAGTAATTTTCTGAAGCAGCCTTGGTGGTCGGCAGAGCCGGATAGTGGTAAACATTGATCTGCTCCTCAAACAGGAAGTTCGTAATGGGCAGAATCTGGTCAAACCAGCCTTCATTCCAGGACTGCGCAGCGTTGTCCAGCCCATAGACATGCATTTGCAGCAAACTGGCATAACGTGCGTTGAATTCGTTGATGCCCTCGCCGCTGAAGACCACGTTGGGGTACGCTTCCGCCAGACGCTGCTGAAGCGCCACGTTGCCCTGCATCGTCGTCATGCCATTCACCAGACCATGACCGTCGTTGAAGCACAGCAGCGACTGATCCAGATGAACCACATCCACGCCGACCACTTCAATAATCTCGCGCAGGTTTTCCACCAGCACATCCTGCCAAACCGTACTGGCCTGATTGATCTGTGCAAAGGCGTAATCCTGCCCATAGGCAGTGTAGCCCTCAATCACCTGTTCCAGCGTTGTACTGTCCAGCACGGCCTCGTTTTCCAGCCCATTGGCAATATAATCCGCATTGTCCAGGTGCGCGCCCAGCATGTTGGCATGCACGCTGACCTTGAATCCCAGCTCATGGGCGTAATCCACGCCATCCTTCAAGCCGGAGCGCACCGAATAATCGGGATAATTCACGTCGTAATTCGACGTGCGCCAATTCACCAGATGGAGCAGCGTTTTTTCCGGATCGACCAGCTTCGCCAGTTCCGTTACCAGCTCCTTATCCACCACGTCCATCAGGCAAACCAGCTGAATGTCCTTCGCCCAATCCGGCTTGGCAGCAATGATCTCTTCCAGCCCGAAGGTTTCGTTCATGTAGTTCTTGTAAATCTGTGCGCCCTGCTGCCATGTCCCCTGATAGGGAATGAAACGCCATTCCACCGTTTCAAAGGACTGGTACTGCGTAAAGGGTGCTTGCGGAATCGTCTCAATGGTGATATAGAAGTAATTTTCATCCGACGTAACATTCAGCGCCTTGAACTGGCTGCCGCTGTCATCCGCGTGGATGAGCAGACCGCCCGTCGTCGTCTGAATCAGCAGCATCTGCGCCTGCCAGTTGTTCGGATAAGCCATGCGGCTCATGTACGGCACGGCGTTGCCACGGGTCAGGAGAATGCCGTTCCACGCCGGAATAATCACCTCATAGTCCAGCGGCACTTTCAGTGTGAAACTGACGGACGAAATGCCATCCTGCTTCACCTCGGCTTTCTGACTAAGCACCATTTCGCCGTTTGTTTCCACGCGCAACCGGGTTTGAAGCGTGTCGCCGTCCTCCCAGCGCTGCGTGACAGTGGCCGTCGCAGCAAAGTCCGTCTGCACGTCGGTCGTGGCCACCGCTTTGTTTCCGGCTGCATCCCAGAGACTCGCGTCGCCGAAATTCATCCAGATCTTCCCGTAGCCGAATGTCAGCGTGCCATTTTTCTCCTTCAGCGTCACGCCTTCGCTTCCGCCAATCTTCCGATTGCTGGCGTTCAGCCCCAGATCCGATGCCTGTGCGCCTGTACAGGCCAGCGCCAGCAGGCAAATCAATGCCAGCAGTGTCCTCATTTTCCTCAACCTCATGCGCCTCCTCAAATGATGATTTTCACGGATTGATTGTATTGTACAATGAAACCACATTCGCTGCAATTCATCAATTTAGAGATTACCTTCATTTCTTTTGTCTTTTTTCGCATTTGAAAAGCTCCCAAAGCCTTTCGACTTTGGGAGCCAGAAGTGTATTCACTTCATGCGCCTTCACGGCATGGCCGTGCGGAGCAAAAGGGGCTTACTTGCCCATCTTCTCCAGGATCGCCGCATGAGCCGCAGCCAGACGGGCGATCGGCACACGGAACGGAGAGCAGGAGACGTAGTTCAGGCCAACCTTGTGGCAGAACATGACGGAGCTCGGATCGCCGCCGTGTTCGCCGCAGATGCCCAGCTTCAGATCGGGACGGGTCTTGCGGCCCAGTTCAGCAGCAATCTTCACCAGCTTGCCCACACCCTCGG
>CAZGKQ010000030.1:0-12576 GCA_964526125.1 uncultured Faecalibacterium sp. | reverse complement strand
CATGAGGAATTGCAGGATCAGGTCGAGTTCATGGATGATGATCTGTCCGACCTGATGGAAGCGCTCTACGAAGAGGAAGACGACGCGGACGACGAGGACGCGGACGACGAATGCGACTGTGAGGACTGCGAGGACGAAGAACTGGATGAGGAAGACGATCTCATCGACTACGAATGTCCCAATTGCGGCGCACAGCTGAGCTTCCACGCCAACGATGTGGATTTTGATGAAGATGCGCTCTGCCCGACCTGCCACCAGCCGATTTTTCCGGAGATTGATGAGGACGAGGCAGAAGAATAAGAATTTTCCCAAATAAAAGAGACGTGAGGCGATTTTTCCCGAAAGAGGAAATCACCTCACGTTTTTATGTGTCAGCGGAAAAGACCAAGATTTATGCCTGTCTTTCGCTGACTGGTTCGTTTTCCAGCTCCCTGAGTTCGGGACGATGTTGGAAGAACAGGCAAACGCAGACACCTGTAATCGCCAACAGGCTGTAGAAACAGGCAGCACCGCTACCGCCATCGTTGCCGAAGAGCGCAGTCAGCCACGGGATGTCGCGTTCCATCAGCGGCTCGAAAACGTGATCCACCAGAAAGCCGCCCATCAGCTTGCCCAGCGGAATGGTGAAGAATTGCAGCGAATTTCGCACGGCGTAGACGCGTCCCTGCATTTCTTCGGGAATGTTCAGGCGCATCAGCGCATCCAGATTGGCGTTCATGATGGGGATGGTCATCCAGCCCAGAAAGCCGCCGATGCACCACGCAGGCAGGCTGCGCCCAAAGGCCAGCAGGAAATTTTCCGTTCCCATGGAAACGAGCAGCGAAAGGCAGACTGCCTTCACGCGGCTTTTTGGAGCAGGCAGCAGGAAAGCCACTATCGCACCGCCCAGCATGGCAAAGGCTGTAACGCTGGAGAAAATGCCCATCGCGGTTTCACCGCCCCAGCTGCGCGAGAGCAGCAGCGACGGCAAGGCCGCCTCGTACATCGAGGAAACCAGGTTGATGGCTGCCAGGAACAGCACGATGGTCAACAGTCCCCGGGCATGGCGGAAGAAGGCAAGTCCCTGCCGCGTGGCAGCAAGGAAAGATTCCGCGTCTACAGACTGCTTCTGCGGCCTGGGAATGCGCAGGAAGAACAGCAGCACCAGAAACGCGATGGAGAAAGTGACCAGATCAAACACGATGACGCTTTCCAGCCCCAGCGTGCTCATCAGCGCCATGGCCAGCACGGGCGTGAGCAATCCGGACAGGCTGGAGGAAAGGTAGCGCAGTCCGCCAACCTTCTGATAATGCTGCCGGGGCAGCAGGGCGGTGGTTGCGGCCTCGCTGGCTGGCTGCTGAATGGTGTTCATCAGGCCGTTGATGGCGTTGAGCAGGTACAGATGCCAGATCTGCAACTGACCGGCTTTCAGCAGCACAAAGGTCATGACCGTGGTGCATGCGGCCAGCGTGTCGCTCAGCAGCATGGTTTTGCGCGTGTCCAGCCGATCCACCAGCGCACCGCAGAACAGGCTGAAGAGGACATACGGCGCGTAGCTGCTGATGCTAAGCATGGCCGTGGAGAGCGCCGAACCGGTCTGGTTGTACGCCCAGATAACCAGCGCATAGCTGGTCATGCTGCTGCCCAGCCCGGAAAACGCCTGGGTGAAGAACAGCAGCAGAAAATCGCGCATTTCGCGCAGGGTCTGGAAAGAGGACGTGTTCTTGTTTGTTTTCATTTTGGCTTTGCTCCTTTAATCATGCATTTTCATGGATGAAAGCATGCAAAGCCGCAGGGACGCTCCATGTCACGCCCTTACAGCATGCATGGAGCAAAGGCACTCATCAGGATCATGGGGTTCACCTCTTTTCAAGAGAGATCATGGGAAAGATCAAGATGATTTTAATCGATAATCACCATTTTTGCAACGCGTTAATTGAAAAAATCATGTTTTTCTGATGAAAAATTTGTTGTAGGGAATATCGTCGATTAGAGCAGATATTCCATCTGCACGTCATCCGGTTCTCGTTCTGCGCGAACCGCATCAATCTCCTCCGCAGGGCCACAGCCCAAGGCTCGGTAGGCGGCCTGTGATTCTTTGGAGGAATGCGCGGAGATGTACAGCTTTCCGGCACCACAGGCACGAGCGGCATCACAAATCGCGCCAAAAAGCTGTCGACCAATGCCATGGCCGCGCCAGGGGGAAGATACATGGTAGCTGACCAGCTCGATATACTGCCCATGACGGCCAAACTGCTGCCCCAGCGTGGCAAAGCCGATCAGGCTGTCTCCTGCAAAAGCACCAACCGCAGGGTATCCGGACTGGAGGCCATGCAGAATGTCCGCAGCCTGTTTGCGAAGGTCAGCATGATGCCAGTCTTCGGTGAAGGCGATGGGGCGCAGCTCCCACTGGCCTGATTCGCAGCGCCAGCATTCGTGCACTTCCTGATGGCGAATGAAGCCGTCCAGCGAATCCTCATGAAAATTGTCCAAACTAAGCGGCACGATGCGCACGGGTTCGTGACGGCTTTCTTCACAGAGGGTTTCATGGCTTTTCTGCATGATTACACCTTCCCGTCCAGAATCTCCAACCCCTGTTCATCCTGGAACTGGTTGGTGTAGAGCTGGTAGTAGTAGCCCTGTTTGGCAATCAGCTGCTGATGTGTACCGTCTTCGGTGATTTTTCCGTTCTGGATGACCAGAATGCGATCCGCAGAGCGGATGGTGGACAGACGATGCGCAATGATGAAGCTGGTGCGACCGTCCAGCACCGTCTGGATGGCCTGCTGAATGAGCTGCTCGGTTTCCGTGTCAACGGAGGAGGTCGCTTCATCCAGCACGAAAATGGCCGGGTTGGTCAAAATGGCACGGGCGAAGGAAATGAGCTGCTTCTGACCGGTGGAGAGACGATTGCCGCCTTCACCGACATCGGACTGATAACCGTCCTTCATTTTGAGGATGAAAGGCTCGGCACCAACCATGCGCGCAGCGGCTTCGACCTCTTCATCTGTGGCATCCGGACGACCGTAGCGGATATTGTCCGCCACCGTGCCGGAGAACAGATGCGGCGATTGCAGCACATAGCCCAGATTGGATTGCAGCCAGAGCTGGCTGCGCGTGCGGTAATCCGCGCCGTCGATGAGAATTTGTCCCTCTGTCGGCTCGTAGAAGCGGCAGACGAGGTTGACGATGGTGGACTTGCCGCTGCCGGTTTCACCGACCAGCGCAATGGTCTGGCCGTGCTGAATGTGCAGGTTGAAATGTTCCAGCACCTTTTCGCCTTCCTTATAGCGGAAGGTCACGTCCTCAAAGTCAATGTCGCCGATGAGTTTCGGCCAGTTTTCCTTCTTCGGGTGGAAATTGTCACCGAAGGTTGCAACGACCTCGGGCGTGTCTACAATGTCCGGCTCGGTGTCCAGCAGGGTCAGCACGCGCTCGGCGGCGGCCTGAGCAGATTGCAGCTCGGCAAAGATGCTGGCAATGTCGCGCACCGGCTGGAAGAAGTTGACCGTGTAGTTGATGAACATGTTCAGCGTGCCGATCGTCATGGCGACACCGAAAACCTGTGTGTCGCCGATGACGCTGCTGCCGCCCTGCCACAGGGCATAGGCGGTGGCCAGAGAACCCAGAGAAACGACAATGGGCAGGAAGAGGCTCGACAGCGTGGCGGCGCGGATAGATGCAGCGCGCATGTTGCCGGAAACTTCGTTGAATTCGGCGATGTTCAGGTCTTCACGCACGAGGGTCTTGCTTGTTTTGGCACCGTTGATGCCTTCGTTGAAGCCGGCGGTGATTTGGCTGTTGTTCTTGCGCACCTGGCGATAGGAAGCCAGAATCGCTTTCTGAAATTTCCAGCTGATCATCGCCAGCGGCGGAAGCACCAGCATGACCACCAGCCCCAGCTTCCAGTTGACCAGCAGCATCTGGACGGCGCAGGCCACCAGATAGACCGCGCCCCAACACAGATCCACCAACGACCAGCCGATGGTATCGGCCAGACGCTGGGTGTCATTGGTCAGGCGCGACATGAGGTAGCCAACGGGCATGCGGTCGTAGTAGGAAAAGGGCAGCTCCTGAAGTTTCTGAAAACCCAGCTTGCGAATCAGATAGCACGTCCCCGTTTCGACAATGCCGCTGTTGCGCATAAAGCCGAAAATCGTCACGACCTGAATGAGGCACAGGCCGACATAGATGGCGACAAAGGCGACCATGTTGCTGGTATCACCGTTGGCAATCATCACGTCAATGGCATAGGCGTTCAGGCGCGGCAGAAGCACGTCAATGACAGCAGAAACGGCCATGAAGGAAACAATCAAAAACAGATTTTTGTGGTAGGGTTTGGCGACTTTGAGCAGCTTTATCCACAGGGAAAGGTCAAAGCGTTTGGTATAATCCTGTTCCTGAAAGGATTGCATATCAGTTCCTCCCTTCTGCAGCTCTGGCCTGAGTCAATTCTTCTTCCAGAGCATTCTGGATGCTGTTGATGCGCTGGTAAAGGCCGGGTTGTTGGCAAAGCTCCTGATGGGTGCCCTGTTGCGTGATGCGGCCGTCTTCCAGCACGAGAATGAGATCGGATTGTGACAGCGTGGTCACACGATGGCTGATAATCAGCGTGGTAATGCCCTCCTGCTCATGGCGCAGGGCGGAACGAATCTGGGCATCCGTCTCCGTGTCAACGGCGGAAAGCGAATCGTCAAAAATCAGAATGGCATTATCCTTGAGCAGGGTACGCGCAATGGCAATGCGCTGCTTCTGGCCGCCGGAAAGCGTGACACCGCGCTCGCCGACCACCGTCTCCCACCCCTTGTCGGCACGGCTGATGAAGCCGGAAGCGCTGGCAATATCGGCAGCATGGCGGATGGTCGTGTCGTCCTCCCGGGGAGAGGTGATGCCCACGTTTTCGCGGATGGACTTGGAATACAGGAACGGCTCCTGAAGAATCAGGCCGACATGGGCGCGCAGGTACTTGCGGTCAATCTGTTGAATGTCCACGCCGCCGATGGTGATTTTGCCGCTGGTGGGGGTATAGAGCCGCTGAAGCAGATACATCATCGTGGATTTGCCACTGCCCGTACCGCCCAGCACCGCCGCCGTTTTTCCGGCAGGAATCGTGAAGGACACATCGCGCAGCACCGGCACGTTGTCGTCCGGATAGGCGAAGGAAACGTGATCAAACACAATGTCGCCGTGCAGGTCGGGCTGGATGGCCTCCGGCTCCTCCGGTTCGGCTTCCTCATGCAGGATGGTCTGAATGCGCTTCATGGAGACCATGGCCTTGCCTGCATCGGACAGCGTGCGTCCCAGCTGACGGATGGGAAAGAGCAACATGCCCAGCGTGGAGGTGAAAACCGTCAGCGTGCCAACGGTGATGGCGCCCCGGCAGGCATAAATGATGCATACCACCAGCGTCAACAGGGTCTGTGCCGTGCTCATGGCATCGCCGCCGCCCCAGTAAATGGCCAGCAGCTCGTTCAGTCGGCGGTTCTTTTTGCGCAGGTCGTCATTCACGCGGTCGAACTTCTCCACCTCACGCTGCTGCTGTCCAAAGGCACGCACGACGCGCACGCCTGACAGGTTTTCCTGAAGAACGGCGCTCATTACGCCGTCTGCCTCGTCTGCTTTTTCAAAGGACTTGTGAATCATCTTGAAAAACCAGGTGGCAAAGCAGAACAGCGGCGGCACGAGAATCAGGCTGTAGAGCGTAATCGGGACGGAGCGCTGAAGCAGGATGACCATGGCGATGGCAATCATCAGCAGGGTATTGACCACCTGCATCACCTGCACGGCCAAAAAGCGGCGGATGGTGTCCACATCCGAGGTGCAGCGTTGAATCAGCTCACCGGCCTGTGCCTTCACATGATAGGCGAAGGGCAGATGCTGCAAGTGGCTGTAAAGCGCCTCACGCAGGGTGCGCGCGATGTTTTCGCTGGCCACGGCGGAGGAACGTCCCTTGATGAAGGTGAAGACACCGTTGATCACATTGAGTGCCACCAGCGCCAGACCGGCAATCCACAGGTTGCTGCGCAGAAAATCGCGTCCGCCGATGCCGGAAATTGCGTCGAGCAGGAAAGACGGCATGGTAGAGGGCTGATCGCCCAGCAGCCAGTCAATGATTTCAGCCAGCATCAGCGGTGTCAGAAAGCCGATGATGACGATCATGACGGTGGAGAGGAGTGACCAGAAAAAATGAGTCCAGTTGCTGCCAATCAGAGAAAGCATGGCAGAAAGGGGGGATGAGGAAAGTGGCTGCGCTTTTTTGCTGCGCTGCATGGGAAAAACACTCCTTTCGGAAAAAACGGTGGAACGATTGGAAAAAGCTCACAACTGCCCGGCTTGCTGTGCTTTTCGTCCGGAAAAATGCTGCACGAATTTTCTGTACGAAAAAAAGCAGCAGCCGTCGGTATGTCATCGACGGCTGCTGCTGCACGCAAAAGACCCTGGTAAATGGAAAACAGAATGCTTTCCGCTTACGGGTACATATGGGCAGAAGGAGCCGTCAAGATGACTGCGGACAATGCAAGAACCAGAACCAAATTCGTCATGATGAGAGCCTCCTTTCTGCAAAATTTTGATGTTGGACATGCTTTTACAAGCACGCAAGGAGTAGTGTAGCGGAAAGTTGGGAATTTGTCAAGGGGAAAATGGGCGAATTTTCATTTTTTTTGCCCGAAAGCGCCAGAAGATTCGTTTTGCCAGTCTAAAACGGCCCTTTCAATCAGGTCGGCGGCATTGGCGCAACCGTGCTCGTTGCGCATTTTTTCGCCAATCCGGGCGGCGCTGGAAACGTATTCCGGCGTGTTCAGCAGCAGCGAAAGCGATTCGGCCAGCAGCTCAGCGGTGAGTTTTTCACGCGGAATCGGTCTGGGACCGCATCCGGCGGCGAAAACGCGGTCGCCCCAGAAAGGCTGATCGCCGCCGAAGGGGATAATCAGGGTCGGCAGACCGTGGCGCAGGCTGGACGCGGTTGTTCCGGCACCGCCATGGTGGACAGCCCCGGCGACGCGCGGAAACAACCAGTCATGGGGAACGCTGTCCACATAGAAAATGTGCTCATTCGGCATGGCTGCTTCCTTTTGCCCCCAACCCAGCGCGACGACGGCGCGAACGCCGGAGAGTACAACGGCTTCCTGAATCATCTGCGACAGCTCCGTCATATCGCCGGAAACCATCGAGCCAAAGCCGATGTAAACCGGCTTTTCACCGGCTTGCAGAAAGGCTTCCAGCTCGGCGGAAGGCGTATAGGCCTGCGGATGCTCATTCCACCAGAAACCGGACATATGAATGTTGTCGCGCCAGGCTTTGGGGCGCGGCACGAGGGTGGGGCTGATGGCGTAAATGACCGGCACGGGCTGTCCACCGGATACATAATCCGGCTTGGCACGCACATGGCGGCGGCTCATGTCGTTTTCCTTGCGCCAGGTGGAAAGATAACGGTGCTCAAGGGTGGAAATCAGTAGATAGCCGATGCGGTAGCTTAGCACATTCCACCATTTTCCCAGCTTGCGGAAGGGCGCGGAGGAAATGGGCATGTCGGAGCAGGGGTCCATCGGGAAATACTGTGTCTGGATGCAGGGAATATCATATTTTTCCGCAATGGAATAGAACATGCTGCCGAAAAAGGTGCAAACGAGCGCTTCTGCTCCATCCGCGCAGTGCAGCAGATCATCCAGCAGCACCGGCGCAATATCGCGGATGCCCTTTTCAAATTCCTTCAGGTAGGAGACACCGACGGCATCCGGCTGAAGCAGCCGCCCCATCAGGTCGACAATATCGCCGGAAAGCGGATAAAAAGACAGTCCGGCTTCCTGAATCATGGTTTCAAAGGGCGCAAACGCGGCGATGGTCACTTCATGGCCGCGATCGTGCAGCTCCTGGCCAAGGAGCATATAAGGCCGGACATCGCCCGTAGAACCGATGGCGATCATCGTGATTTTCATGAGCTTCTCCTTTGCTGACCATCCATATAGACAGGTCTGGAAGTACCGGTTAGACAGGGATCATGCCAGCCAACCGGCAAATTGACATGAAAGGGCTGAAACAGTGCACACGGGTCGCTGGTCAGGAGGCAGTGCGGCGTAAAAACGTGATAAAAACCGCGCTGCGATTGCGCAAGACACCACTGCACCATGCTTTGCAGGAGCGGCAGAGATTCATCCAGCGGTGCAAAGGCATTCCTGCGAATCAGAAAACAGGCAGGGGAAACCGCGCTGACGTTATAGCTGGTGCGATTCATGCCGTGCCAGCCGCCGGCGTGGGAGGGAAGACCGGCGTTTCGGCTCTGCACCGTGCCATCGGGCAGCAGGTCATATCCGGCATGCAGCACGCGACCGCGACGGTTTTGAATCAGTGGGGTCACGGCGGCAACGTCTTCGCGCTGGGCGTACATCATCATTTCGCGCAGCCCGGCTTCATCAGGGACAGGCATGCCGGACAGGGTGAACAGCAGCATATCCCCCGTTGCGGCGGCAGCCTGACGATTGATGTCGCGAACCGAATCATCCGCAGAAATGATAAGATGCTCTACCGACGCATCTGCGACATCATAGCGCAGACGGAGAACGCCGTCTTCCACGCGGCAGGAGCCGGGATGGCCGATGCGTGCCATGTGATCTTCCACAGCGCGTGCAGCCGCATCCAGACAGGTTTGCAGCCGCTCGTGGCTCATGGAGTGGCGGAAGGTGCGCCAGTGGTAGAGAACCAGTGGCAGATGGACAATTCGGTTCGTGCGCTCGTAGAGGCGCAGCATCAGGTCATGATCCTGCGAGCCGTCGAAGCTGGGGCGCAAACCGCCGATGGTCTGCCACAGCGTCCGCCGAATGACCGTCATGTGGCAGATGTAATTGCCGGAGCGCAGGTTGTCCGGGCAGAAATCGGGCTTGCGGTGCGGATTAGTGTGGTAAGCACCGGAAGGGGAAAGCTTATCCTCGTCTGTGTACAGCACGTCAGGCGTGCTCTGTTCAATGGTCTGTGCCACGCGCCAGAGAGCATCAGGCGCAAGCACATCATCATGGTCGCACAGCACGAGGTATTCACCCTTTGCCATTGCAGCAGCCTGATTGGTGTTGCCGGAAATGCCGTCGTTTTTCGGGGCAAACAGAATCCGGAAACGGGGGTCGCGTGTTTGCAGGATAAGCAGTGCATGGAGCGTTTCCGCCCGGTTGCTTCCGCCGTCGCACAGGCAGGCTTCCCAGTGGGGGTAGGTCTGTGCCAGCAGGGAATCCGTCAGCGCCTGAAGAAAATCGGTGCGTGTGTTGTAAACGGGAATGACGATGCTCAGCAGCAGCTCCCCCGGCGGATTCGCCCGTTGGAAGGCCAGCTCCTCCGCGGAGGCACATTGCTGGCGGAAAGCGCGGTCGTCGGTGCGCAGCAGGTGCGTGCAGACCATCTCTCCCAGCCGGTGAAGGGTATAGCCTGCCCCATGCATGCGGACATAGGCGCTGCATCGGCGGATCAATCGCAAGACCGGGTCACCTCCGTTTTCTGAAAAAAGCCCCCTCTGTATTATACAATGCGGCGCAGGTTTTGTAAACCGCCCCTTGCGCTTTTGGAAAAAACACGGTATGATGAGGGGAGAAAGGGGGTGCGGCCATGTACCGGATTTTACTGGTGGAAGATGACCGTGCGCTGGCGGAAGCGATCACGCAGGTGTTGACGGGCTGGGGACACGAGGTGCAGTGCGTCCGTGATTTTCAGCATGTAACGGAGGAGTTTGCCGCATGGAAGCCGCATCTGGTGCTGATGGATTTGATGCTGCCCTTTTTTAACGGCCACCACTGGACGCAACAGCTTCGACAGGTGACGCGCGTTCCGATTGTCTATCTGTCCAGCGCATCGGACAGCATGAATATTGTCATGGCCATGAACATGGGCGGTGATGATTTTATTGCCAAGCCGGTGGATCCCACGGTGCTGGCGGCGAAGGTCAATGCCGTGCTACGCCGCGCATATGACATGACCGGTGCGGCCAATGTGCTGGTTTGCGGCAGGGCGGTGCTGGATTTGGACAGCGCAGCGCTTTGCGTGGAAGGCAAAAACGTTCCCCTGACGCGTAACGAATTCATTATCCTTCGGACGCTGATGGAGCAGCGCGGAAAAATCGTCAGCCGGGAAACGCTGATGACGCGATTGTGGCAGATGGATGAATATGTGGAGGAAAATACCCTGACCGTCAACGTGACGCGGCTGCGGCGAAAGCTGGATGCCGCCGGTCTGACGGGCTTCGTGGCAACCCGGGTCGGCAGCGGCTATGCCATCAGTCAGGAGGCGCTGACATGATGATGGGTCGGTATCTGCGGCAGCATGCGTGGTTGATATGGCTGCTGCTGGCCTGTTCGGCGATTTTTGCGACGGTGTTTGCCCTGTATCATCTGCCGCTGGAACCGGTGCTGTATGCTTCGGCGCTGTGTCTGGTGCTGGTGCTTGTTGTGCTGGTGGTGCGACTGGTTCATTTCGTCCGGGCGCATCGGGCGCGGCAGAGGGTGATGCGTGCGCCCCAGCTGTTGCTGGAACAGCTGCCGGAACCTGCGACGCAGGCTGAAAAGGATGATGCAGTCATCATGGAAGCACTTTTTCAGGAACTTCGCACAACGCTGTCGGAATTGCACAGCTTACAGCAGGATGCCTCGGACTATTTCACGGCCTGGGTACATCAAATCAAAACGCCTCTGGCGGTAATGCGTTTGCAGCTGCAAAACGAGGACACGGCGGAAAACCGCGCCCTGCTGGCGGAACTGTTTCAGATGGAGCAGTACGTCGGCATGGCGCTGTCCTATGCGCGGATCAATCAGACGACGAAGGATCTGGTGTTCCGGCGCACGCCGCTGGACGACCTTCTGCGCCAGACCATTCGGGAATTTGCGCCGTTGCTGATCCGGAAGAAAATTGCCTTGAAATATACGCCGACGGAGGAAATCATCCTGACGGACAGTAAGTGGCTGCTGTTTCTGTTCGAGCAGCTGCTGTCCAATGCGGTGAAGTACACCGAAAGCGGCTCTATCAGCATCCGGGTGGAAGAAGGGCCGATCGTCGTGATGGAAGACACGGGCATTGGCATCGCACCGGAGGATGTGCCGCGCGTGTTTGAAAAGGGCTATACCGGCTACAATGGCCGAAGCGGCAAAAAGTCCACGGGGCTGGGGCTGTATCTGGTGCATCAGGCGGCGGAAATGCTCAATTACCGCGTGTCGCTCACCTCGCAGGTGGGCGTGGGGACGCAGGTGAAGGTGGATCTGCGCCAGCAGGAAATCGGGAAGGAATGAGACGATGATAGGGGCAAGGGCGGCGGCCATGCAGGCACAGCTGAAAAAGGCGTTTTCGGAGATGGAGAACGTGATTTTTCCGCAGGAGATGGTGTGCCTGAGCTGCGGCTGCTTTTCATGCGGAGCGCTGCTGTGCGAGGATTGCCGACTGTTGCTGGATGCGAGGCGCTTTCCGGGCGGCGAAATTGTCCCGATGCGACAGGCAGTCTGGGTACATCGGGATTTGCCGCGCTATCTGGTGCTGCGCCTGAAGCATGGGAAGACGGCGGTCTGCGCCCAGGTACTGGTCGATGGCATGGCGAATCAGCTTGGAAACCGGGAACATACACTGCCACGGGGGACGGTGGTGACTTCCGTTCCCATGACGAAAAAGATGCAGTGGGAACGCGGCATTGACCACGGTGAACTGCTGGCGCAGGGCGTGGCCGACCGACTGGGGCTGCCTTTCCGTCCTCTGATGCGGCGCGTCCGGGAAACGAGACAGCAACAGGGACTTAACGAGCAGGAGAGAGTGAGGAACGTGAAAGGGGCTTTCGCGCCGATTGAAAAGATTGATTTTCCGGTGCTGCTGGTGGACGATGTGTACACCACCGGTGCGACGGTCAATGCATGCCTGGCGGCACTGAGGGCAGGTGGCGCATCCTGGGTGATGGTCGAGGTAGCCAATCGGGCGCTTCGGCATACCGCCGACGATGGCATACACGTCACGGGCGACATGGCGCTGGGCGAACCGACGCTGGATGGCGTGGTGGATGAAATCATGGACATATAGAATCGAGCAGAAGGAGAAAATGGATATGGAACAGTTCAGCCGGACAATTTCCATGATTGGACAGGAGGGCTTTGAACGCATTCGCCGGGCGCGTGTGGCGGTCTTCGGCGTGGGCGGCGTGGGCGGTTATGTCTGCGAGGCGCTGGTGCGCAGCGGTGTGCGCCAGCTGGATCTGTTTGACCGGGACGACGTGAGTTGCAGCAACATCAACCGGCAGATCATTGCCCTGCATTCCACCGTTGGGCAGGACAAGGTGGATGTGATGGCCGCACGCCTGAAAGACATTGATCCCACCGTCTGCGTGCGGACACGGAAGCTGTTTTATCTGCCGGAAACGGCGGACGAAGTGACGCTCTCCGACTACGATTATGTGGTGGATGCGGTGGACACCATCGCTGCAAAGCTGGAACTGGCCAAACGCTGCGAGGATGGTGGCATTCCGTTCATCAGTGCGATGGGCGCAGGAAATAAGCTGGATCCCTCCTGCCTGCGGATTGATGATATTACCAGAACGAGCGTCTGTCCGCTGGCACGAGCCATGCGTGTTGCCTGCAAGAAAAAAGGCAT
>CAZGKQ010000029.1:0-13111 GCA_964526125.1 uncultured Faecalibacterium sp. | reverse complement strand
TCCGGAATCACGTCATACCCGGCCAGCGACAGATCATGCACATGGCGCGCCCACAGGCCACGCGCCGGAGCGTCGCCGAGGGAATCAATCATGTGGGCATCGGGATAAACGCCGCGCAGCTCGTCGATGGCTCTTTCCGGCAGCACGGGCTTTTCGCTGGCGTGCTGGCGCAGATGAACATCGTGCAGCAGCACCTGTTCAATGGCTCTTTCCGGAATGCCGATCATGTAGGAGCCGCGAGGGCCGTTGTCCTGCCCGGTGACGTGGGAAATGGCGACGCGGCGCAGCGTGCCAACAGGCGGTTTGGAGTCACCGGGTTTGACGCGGCCACGATCTTCCAGCCGCAGAAAGACGGGACTCCATGCGCGGTCGATGGTGATGTCCTCCAACAAGAAGTTTTCCAGCATGCCGCCGTCCACCATTTCCAGAGAAATGCCGGAATCGGCGCAGCGGTGCTTCAGGCCGCTGGGGTCGTCTTCCACGCCGCCGAGTTGGCAGGAACGAACCAGCACATTCCGGAAATCGCCCTGCGTATCTGTGCCGACCTTGAAGGCGTTGCACGCACTGTCAAAGCGGCTGTTTTCCACCAGCACGCGCTCGGTCGGGCGCTGGCTCGCTCCCTTGAAGCAGCAGGCGTCGTCGCCGGATAACACGTCGCAGTGGCGGATAATCACGTCGCGGCAGCCGTCCAGATCGATGCCGTCGTTGTTGTAATTGACCTGATTGCGAATGGTCACATGTTCCAGCAGCACGCGGTCGCAGTTCAGGTAATTCTGCATCCAGCAGGCGGCGGAGCGCAGCGTGATATGGTGAACGTGGACATCCCGGCAGTCAATCAGGCGCATCAGGAACGGACGACCCGGCGTGCCGTGGCAGGTTTCGTCGCCGGGAAAATGGTCACGAGTTCCCTGACCGTTCAGTTCGCCGCCGCCGCAGATGCAGATGTTCTCGCAGCCTTCAGCGAAAATCAGCGACTGATTCATGCCCATGTTGGTATCCTGCACGGTCAGGCGCTGGGCGATGCATTCGGGATAATCGGCCAGATCGGTGCTGGCCAGCAGACGGCTGCCGGGCGCAACCATCAGGCGAACGCCGGAGCGCAGCATCAGCGTGCCGGAGAGATAATCGCCGCCGGAGAGCAGCACCGTTCCGCCGGATGCAGCGGCGGCATCAATGGCGGCCTGAATGGCGACAGTGGCTTTTTCGCCGGGGCGTGCGCCGAAATCCTCCGGGCGGAAGGTCTTGTCAGAGCCGTGCCAGCCGGTCAGAGAAGCGGTCAGCGTGTCCGCCATGTGGTGCAGCTCCTGACGCAGCGGCGAAAACCAGTCGGGCAGGGTGTGCTGCGCATGCAGGCGACCGTCCTTCTCTTCCAGCGGAATGAAGCAGGGATGTTCTTTCAAATGGACGTTGGGGGAATGGAGCGTCAGATACAGCTGGCCATCCAGAGCGCGGAAAACCATGCCGTGGCCGCCATCCCGGCGGAAAAGCGGTTCAACCTGCGTGAAGTGGCCGGTAATGTCGCCATTATCGCTGACGGCCAGTCCCTCGGTATAGCCCTCGTCGGAGAAGCTCGCCCACAGGCAAAGCAGCGTGCCGTCCGCCGTGTGCCACATGAAAGGCCCATCGGTCACATAGCCGTCGCGGCCGCTGGATGCATGATGGACACTGCGCACCCATTTGCCCTCGGAGGCGTGGAAAAGCAGCTTCGGTTCGCCGATGGGGCGAGAAAGGTCGTTGGATAGCGGCAGATAGTCGATTTCGCCGTCACCGACCTGCACCCATTCGTGGGCGAAAACCAGATAGGGCTGGTTGTCCGGACTGATATACAGCGTGCCGTCCAGACACTCCCAGTCCTGGGGCGTAACGGGGCCGTCGGACAGCGGCATGAAAGGCCCCAGCGGATTGTCCGCACACAGAATGGCCGTGCCGCGGCAGACATCCTCGCGCTTGAAGCTGGCGAGCATGTACAGCTTGTCCCGATAGACATGCACTTCTGGCGCCCAGTAGTTCATGGTCGCCCAAAAAGAGCCGTCGTTGTGGAAGCATTCAAAAGGGCCATCCCAGTTTTCCAGATCCCGGCTGGTATACACGTCAAAGCCGTCCGCCGCGCCCCAGCAGGTTGCGCCGCGTGTGCCATAGAGGTAATACCGGTCGTTCAGGGTCAGGACAAAGGGGTCGCGAACGTTGATTTCTTCGCGTTTCATGGAGGTTTCTCCCTTCGGTTTTATTGAGCTTTCAGGGTGGAGAGCATGGCTTCCACCTGGCTGAGCCGGACGAGGAAGCATCCGCCGCCATCGGTGGTGGCCAGAGCGTAGTAGGCGTTATGGGTTTCATAGCGGACGCACTTTTGCGTGCCGTCGCGCAGGGTGAAGGTGATGTCCGCCAGCAGCTCGCCGGGCGTGGCATCGTCGGGGGCAGTCTGGTCAAAGGAGAGCGCGATGATGCTGCTGTAGCGTGCGGCATAATCGCTGCGGCTGATGGCTTCATCGTTCGCATACCACATCTGTCCCTGATTGTCCTCCTCATCCGCATAATCGACCGTGAGGGTGGCGAAAATGCCGTCGGAATCGGAAAGCGTCACGCCGGAGACATTCGCGGAGGGAATCAGTGCCACATAGCGGTCAAGAAGCGTATCCAGCCCGGCATGATCGGCAAAGGCCAATTGCGTCCGGCTGATGGTGTATACATCGCCCGTGCGATCTATGCGCACATAGACGCAGCCTTCGCCAGCATCGTTACCGATGTGGATGTCGCGAATCACGCCATCCTGAAAGGCGACGATGAGACGGCGTGGCTCGGCAAGGCCGTAGGTTTCCAGCTCTTCGGCGGTGGAGACGGTCGCTACATACCCTTCGGCGGCGATGGCGCAGACCCCTTCGATGAAGGCTTCGATGCGCTCGGTGCTGCCGTCATGCACGATGGGGGAATCCGTGTGCCAGCTCATGACGCTGGCGCTGCTTTGTCCCTTCGTGGCGATGATTTGCCCCTGCGCCGTGCCGGTGAGGGCAATCTGGACGGCGGTGGAGGTGGATTCGCTCAAAGCCCCGGGGAGTGTGTGCTGTTCTTCGAGGGGACGGCACATCGTCTCGTGAAAATCGTAGGGAACAAGGTACACCGTGCCCTCGTCGTTCAGGGAAACGTAGCAGCTCAAACCATCGGAAGTCAGATGGCCGATGCGCAGAACGGTTTGTGTGCCATCCAGCCAGTCCAGCGTCAGGATGGCATCCGGGTCATTCAGGCCGCAGGCCTCCCGGTCGAGGGAGGGATAGCTGGCGGTGGCCGGAATATGCTGTGCTGTGAGCAAAAGCATCTGCCAGGCGGTGGTGGACAGGGTGAAAAGTTCCTGATCCTTCACCAGAAAGGGCTGCGAAAGGCTATTGTAGACACCCAGCAGCTGTCCGGATGCATCAAAGGCCATGTCGGAGACGACGGTATACGCCTTTTCGTCTTTGGGCTGGACGGTGATGGTTTTGAGCAGCGATAAATCCCCCTCGTAGAGCATGAAATAGCTGGCCGCCTGCGTGGCGGAGGGCTGCGCCGTCTCCTGCACCGTTTCCGATGGGGAAAGCAGCATCAGCGCCGCCGCCAGCAGCAGACAGCAGACCGCCATGAGGGTCACATGCAGTCCGCGCCGCATTACAGCCGCCTCCTTTTGAGCAGGACGAAGGTCATGGTCAGCAGCAGCAGACCGGGCAGCACCGTCAGGCTCAGGACGCTGACGCGCTGGCGACTGCTTTCGCTGTCAAAGGTGATGCGCTGGGCTGGCAGCCGCTTCACCCCGGCATCCAGCGAGGCTGTCTGTTCCAGATCTGCCATGTCGTTGATGCACCAGCTCAGCAGCGACAGGTTGTCGCTGGCATCCAGCACGCTGACACCGCTGATGAGGGTATCGTCCAGCAGCATATCCACCGAGGAAAGCAGACAGAGCGCCATGTCGTTGCTACCCTTCGCCATCGCGCCCAGCAGGAACGTGCCGGACGTATCGCCGGTCTGGGCAGTGTAGGCATCGCCGGAAGCGTCTGGGTGCAAAATGGCACGGTTGGAAGTTTCCAGCAGGGTCGAAATGGTCACGCTGGGACGAAGCCCGGGGGTCGTCAGCGCACAGGCTCGCGGCAGAATCAGCCGCCCGGTGACATCTTCGCCAAGGGCATCGGCGGCCACGGGGGAAAGATATTCTGGCGCATCCACATAGCGCGTGCTTTCCGCCATGTTTTCCACGACCCAGCCGGACTGGAAGCCAAGCCCGTACAAATTGCACAGGGTGTTCAGCTCCGTCAGACGGTCAAGCGGCGTGTCTGCGCCACAGGCGACCAGCAGGTGGCCACCGGCATCCAGAAAAGCGGCCAGCGTCTGTGCCTCCTCGCCCGTCAGATCGCTCTGCGGCGAAAGCAGCAGCAGAATATCCGTCGTGGCCGGGGAAATATGGCCGATTCGACCGGAATGCACATCAAATCCGCCGGAACGGAGCTGAAGTGACAGCAGGGAACAATCCTCCTGCGTCTTTTCGCCGTGGCCGGTCAGAAACCAGACGCTGACCGGGTCGTCGGTGCAGACGCGGTCAATCGCCCCGATGAGCTGCGCCTCGCCGCAGTAGATGGTGTATTCCTCGGACAAAACGGTGCGCGAAAACAGGAACACATCCGGATTCAGGCGGACGATGCGCGTGCCGTCGGCGTTCTGAACGAAGACCGTGCCGTTTTCCACGCCTTGCGCGTCGCCACTCAGGGCGGCAATACGCTGCGGCTGCGTGACGGGGTCAATGGTCTCCACGCACACATGAGGGCAGACGGCGGTCATTTTGCTGAGCGTCTCCGTCAGCAGATCGCGCAGGGTGCTGTCATGGCCGGAGGGATAAACGGCATAGAGCCACACGTCTTCCGTAAGCGCGTCCAGATGCGATTGTGTATAGTCGCTTAGCTGCGTCACGCCGTCGGCGGAAACGTCCAGCTTCAGATACCATTTTTCCTCCGCACGCTCGGCCACCAGACAGAGCAGAATGGCCATCACGATGGCCAGAAAACAGGTCAGCAGATGATAAAGACCATAGGGCATGGTGCGTTTTACTTTCATGGCTGATTACCCCCTTGCATGGCGGCGCTTTTCCATCGCCCGGTCTGTCAGAAAGAGCATGAGTGCGATAAAGGCCAGGAAATAAACCACGTCCGACAGGCTGATAACCCCGTTGGCGAAATCCCCCAGACGGGTGGAGGAGGGCAAGTAGCGCAGCAGGATGCTGACCGGGCGCAGCGTGGCGCTGGTGGAAGCCTGTGGCAGAATGTAATGCTCCGACAGGTACAGCAGCACATTGACACCCAGCGTCAGCGTGGCGGCGGTGATCTGATTCATGCACAGGGAGGACAGCAGTACGCCGAGGGAAACCATCGCCGCATCCAGCAGGTAATACCCCAGCAGGCTGACAAAAATCTGCGCCCATGAAATCTGCGCATAGGCGGAAACGAGCAGTGGATAGAGCAGCGTCAGCAGCATGGCGGCGGCCAGCAGCGTAAAGGAGGCCAGCGCCTTACCCAGCACCACGCGGCTTAAAGAGATGGGCGCGGTCAAAAGCAGCTGGTCGGTGCGCATGCGGCGCTCCTCGGCGAACAGGCGCATGGTCAGCAGCGGCGCAATCAGTAGCAGCGGAAGCTGCATGCCGGACAACAGCAGATTCATGCTGGCGCTGGCTTCCTGCCGGATGTTGATGAAAACAAACACCAGCCCGGACAAAAAGGCGTACATCGCCAGAAACACATAGCCGACGGCGGTGGTAAAATAGCTGTTCAGCTCATGGCGAAACACGGCACGCATCAGGCATCCTCCTTCCGGTCAATGACATGCAGGAAAGCCTCTTCCAGCGTGTCGCGGCCACTCGTCATTTCCAGCAGCTCGCCGCCGGATTGAAGGGTCAGCGCAGCCACCTGCGCGCGAAGATCTGCCTGAGGAACGTGGAAGATAAGCAGCTCCATGCTGTCCTCTTCCGCGCAGGGAACGCATTGCACCTGCGTGATTCCTTCCAGCGCACGCAGACGCTCCGGCAGACTGTCCGCATGCCGGAAGCGCAGATGCAGCCGGGCGGTGCCGTGCAAAAGCGCCTCCATTGAGCCATCGTAGCGGATGGTACCGCCGTCCAGCACAATGGCGCGGCTGCACACGTTCGTGACCTCGCTGAGCAGATGGGAGGAGAGCAGGACGGTGCAGGCTTCTCCGGCACGGCGAATCACGTCGCGCATCTGCACCATTTGCAGGGGATCAAGGCCACTGCCCGGTTCGTCCAGTACGAGCAGGGCAGGTTGTCCCAGCAGCGCCTGCGCCACGCCAAGCCTTTGGCGATAGCCCTTGGAGAGGCGGCCGGAAAGGCGACGCGCGTACTCTGAAAGGCCGGTTAACTCAATCACGCGGCTGATTTCCTGCTTCTGCGCACCGTGGGGGATGCCTTTCAGGCGGCAGCAGTAACGAAGATACTCCGTCACGGTCATGTCCGGATAAAGCGGCGGCTGCTCCGGCAGATAACCGATGCGACGGCGTGCTTCCATCGGGGAAAGCAGCGTGTCATGACCACAGACGGTGATTTGTCCGTCGGTCTGGCACAGATAACCGGTAATCAGGTTCATCAGGGTAGATTTTCCGGCACCGTTGCGCCCCAGAAGGGCGATAACTTCCCCCTGAGCGGCAGAAAAGCTGATGCCGCGCAGTACCTCGCGCTGGCCGTAGCGGCGCGTGACCTGCTGAACGTCAAGCCTCGTTTCCATGATCGTTTTCCTCCTTGCTGCGGCGATATTGCAGGGGCGTTACGCCCGTAATCTGCTTGAAGCGGCGGATGAAGCTGGATGCATCGTAATAGCCGACATGTACGGCGATTTCCTTGATGGACAGCTCCGTCTGCGTCAGCAGCTGCTTGGAATGTTCAACGCGCAGGATGGTCAGGTATTCGTTGGGAGAGATGCGGTTATGCTCCTTGAAGGAGAGGGACAGGCGCGCGGTGGAAACGCCAAAGGCTTCTGCGATGGCACTGATGGACAGCTCCGGGTCGGCAAAATGTTCCCGGATATAGGCCGTCACTTCCTCGATGCCGCTGTCCGCCTTCTCCGAACCGTCCTTTTCCGCCTCCAGAATGGCGTCGCAGAGGCGGCGGAGCAGTTCGTCCAGATCGTCCACACTCTGGCAGCCGGACAGGGTGAAAATGTCGTACATGTCCGACATGTCGCTGCTGCTGTCAGCCACCTTGGCTACATGCTCGCGCAGCAGCGTGTGAATCACGTCGTTGTAGATCAGGCGAAAGGCAAACGGGGTCATGCTGGAATGCTTCAGGAAGGCCAGCAGCTCATCCAGCTTGCCGGAAAGCATGGTGCGGTTTCCCAGCACCAGCGCCTGATTGATGCCATCGGTAATTTTTCGTGCCTGCGGCATGACATCGCGCAGATTGACGGACACGAAGGAGTATTCCAGCACATGGCTGTCATCCATGACGAAGCGGTTATCGTAAGCCGTGGCCGCTTCCAGATAACAGGCCGGTGCGTGACTGAAATTTTGATGGACATTGCTCATGGCGATACACGCATGGCCATAGCGCTCCACACAGATCTGGTGCATCCGGTCGGCCACCTCGTGCAGCAGCTCCGGCGTGTCGCAGAAAACGACGTACAGAAAGTTATTCATGGCGGCCATTTCCACGTTGCACACGGTGATGCCGGACAGCTGATTCAGCGGTGGATCCTGCATGCTCAGCGGCTGGTCATTTGGATCCTGCTCGGGACAGAGTACCATGCCGTAACAGGGCTTGTCAATGTCCAGAGAAAGGCTGGCTGCGGTGGCGACTGCGATTTCACGGCTGCTGAAGCGTCCCTTCATGAAGCGCAGCACAAAATCATGCCGCTGCATGGGCAGGGAGGATTCCAGGCGGCGCGCCAGGTCGCTGTTGCGTCGGGAAAGCTCCTGAATGCCGCTCTGGATGAGGGTCAGGTCGTCATGCTGCCCCTCCTCCTGCGGCAGGAGGCTGGAAATTTCCCGGATTGGTCGGATGTTGCGCCGAGCTAGAAAATAGGAGAGCAGCGAACCGACCACGGCCAGACCGGCAATCAGGCAAAGCGCGCTGCCCATGCTGTTCCACACATCGCCCGTCAGGGTGGAGGAGAGCATCACCATCGCGTATTGCATGCCCCAGCTCCGGTCGCTGAGGGTAAGCAGGGTATAGCGCGTGCCGTCAACAACAAATTCCTGCTGCGTGGTGACGTTGCTTTCGTTCAGATGGGCGGTCACTTCCTCGTCGCTGAGGATGGGATTGGCGCTGGAGGCCAGAATTTCGCCGTTGTGGAAAATGTAGGTACTGGCGTTCAGGCCGATGGCGTCGGAGAAAAGCTGCTGATAGGTGCTTTGGCGCAGCAGGAACAGCATGGAACCCCGTTCAAGCTTCTGACTCATGCCCAACGGCAGGATGAACGTGACCATCTCGCGGTTGTCGCCGCCCAGCAGGGAGGACGTGACCACCTGCGAGGGCAGCACGCACAGACCATCCGGCTGGCGAATCAGGCGGATCAGCTCATCCCGGGACACGTCGGCATAAACCATCAGATCGCAGAACATGTCCAGCGTCATCATCGACGAGGAGGAGTACAGGTATTCATCCTGCGAAAAGCACAAGTACAGCTGGTCGCAGAAATCGTTGCTGACCGTATAGGGAACGAGCTGCTGCATCAGCTCATAGGCACGCCAGGGCTCGTCTCGGTAGGAGAAGGGCTGCATATACGGCGAAAGCCCCATCTGCTCAGCCGTGTTGAGCATGTTGTCCAGATATTCCTCATGCTGGTCGGCAATGCGGCTCAGACGGTTGATGCTGTTGTCAATAAACTGCGTGCGAACCTGCCGGTTGGTATCAATGAACATGTACAGGAACAGGGCGCTGAGCACCAGAACCAGCACGAGCATATAGGAAAAAATGTAGCCTGCAAAGGTGGACAGGCGCTTGCTGCCGGAGTGCTTCTGCTGTATCATGGGTCTGCATGTCCTTCCATATAGCGGTCGTAGGCGGTCTGGTAGAGCGCCACATATTCATCCGAGCCGATGCTGTGCAGCTCATTGAGCAGCGCGGCATAGCTTTCATCCGTCACGCCGCGAGTGATGAATTCCACCAGATACGCATTGACGGAGGAGCGAAGCTGCGTGTAGAGCTGGCGGATGCGTGCAGATTCCTCGCTGGTGATGGGGGTGGCGTTGATCAGCAGCGTGTAGGGGATGCTTTCCAGCACACCGGCTTCCTCGTATTCCTGACAGTAGCCGGATTTCTCCTGCCGATGCGCCGCCGGGACGTAGACGGAGGCGTAATATTCCTCCGGAGCGAAGAACTGTCCGCAGATGACGGGAACGGTCTTGTACAGCTCATTTCCAGCCGGAACATAGGCCACCTCGTAACGCCCGTCCTCGCGCAGGAGCAGTGTGTCGCCGAGCTGACCGTTCTGCGAAACCAGCATGGTTTCCGTTTCCATCTGCGCGTCCAGCCAGTTCAGGGACGCTTCGACATGCTGATTCTGCACCGTCAGCGAAGCGCCGAATTCGATTTCATCCGCAATGCGGCAGACGCGAGCCTCCGTGCCGGGGGCGGAGACGGGCAGCATCAGCACATACTCATCCGCTACGTCCTCATTCAGCGCGGTATTCAGCAGCCGCCAGTAGGAGAAAAAACCGGCTTTGCGCTGGTTGACCTTCGCCGCCCAGAGGTTCGACCCCTGCGTGAGCGATTCCACATCCAGCAGGCCTTCCTGACAGAGCATGTGCAGCCATTCGGCGCAGGCGCGGAAGCCTTCTTCCTCCGGAGCGAAAAGCACCGTCCCGTCGTCGGAAAGATGCACGAAATACTCGTTCATGGGAATGCCGAAGGCACTGAACATGTTGTAAATGCCGGTATTGATGTCGTCAAAAGTGGCTTCGTAGGGGATTTCGTCCTGCAAACCGTTACCGTTGGGGTCGCCGTTTTTGAAGGCGCGAAGCACCTCGGTCAGCTCATCGGTCGTGGTGGGAACTTCTAACCCCAGCTTGTCCAGCCAGGTTTTGTTGATGAAAAAGTGGCCATTGGTGTTGATGCCCTGCGAGAGCAGAAAGCCGACATAGTACATTTTGCCGTCGGAGGAGGCCATCAGTTGGCTGCCGTTACTTTCGCTAAGGCGCTCGAAATACGTTGGCATGCAGCTTTCCAGATAATCATCCAGGGGCAGAATGACTTGCTGCGTGACACCGTAATCTTCCACATCCAGACTGCCGCGCAGAATCATGTCATGATAGCGCCCGGAAGCGAACATCAGGCTGACGCGGTTTGTCCAGTCGGAATCCTTGACGACATCGAAATCGACATGAACGCCGGTCTTTTCTTCAAGCTGCTGGTAAAACCACATATCATTGAAATCAATGGCCTGATTTTCCACTTCATATTGCAGCGCCGTCAGGGAAACGGCCTCCGCCTCAGGGGCGGAAGCATCATCGCAGCTGCACAGGAGCGGCAGAAGGAGCAGAAGCAGGGCGAGGGCGGCAAGCTTTTTCATCGGAAAACCCCCTTTGCACAACGGAATCAAGGATGTGCTTAATTATATCATAAAACGCCGGGAAAGACAAATCAGGAAAGCATGCACCAGACAAAAACGCCGGAATGTGCTGCTATTTAGAAAACGCCGGAGAGGCTTGCGCCCCTCCGGCAGAGGAGGTTATCCGGGGAAATTACTGCGCCAGATAAGCGTCGTAGGCATTCTGATACAGCTCGATGTAGCGATCCACGCCGATGGCCTTGGCGGTGTTGACGAAGTTCTCATAGCTTTCGTCGGTCACGCCGTTCTTGATGAAGTCGGTGATGGATTCTTCCATGAACTTCTTCAGCTCGGTGTAGATGTTGGCAGCTTCCACAGCGTCCTCGTTGTCCATCTTGCTCAGCTTGGAGACATACTGGTAGCTCTTGTATTCCAGCACGCCAGCTTCCGCATAGGTCTTGGAGTCTTCATAGCGTTCCACACGGTGGGGTGCCATCTGATAGATCTCGGTGTAGTAGTCGCCCGGGGCGAAGAACTGACCCATCGTGACCGGAACGAAGGAGTACAGGCCGTTGTTCTCCGGCACGTTGATGACTTCATACTTGCCCTCGTCGTTGAGGACGATCTGCTCGCCGACCTTACCGTTGGCGGCGACCATCATGGTTTCGGTTTCCAGCTGCGCGTCGATCCACTTCAGGGAGGCGACGGGGTCGGCGTTGGTCACGGTCAGCAGCGCACCCTGATCCGGCACTTCCAGGATGGAGGAGACGCTTGCGCCATATTCCGGATCGGCAGGGGGCAGGATGGAGGTGAAGTCCTTGTAAACGTCAGCCGACAGGGCGGTGTTGATCAGGCGCAGATAGGCGAAGGAAGCGACTTCACCGGCGTTGACCTTGTTCGCCCACAGGTTAGAGTCCTGCGTCAGAGATTCGTGATCCAGCAGGTCTTCTTCATAGAGCATGTGCAGCCATTCCACGCAGGCACGCCAGCCGGGCATGGTGCCGGTGAATTCGACCTTTTCATCCTCGGTGATATGATAGAAAGCGTAGTTTTCCGGCACGCCGAAGGACGCAAACTGATTCCAGATGGATTCAGGGCCGTAGTTGAAGGTGGAGGTGGAGAGCGGATACTTCACGCCAGCTTCCTTGAAGGCGCGCAGGACGTTGGTGTATTCCTCGATGGTGGTGGGAACTTCCAGATTCAGTTCGTTCAGCAACGTGGTATTGATGTACCAGGTGCCGTTGTGGTTGACGTTCTGAGCGATCAGGTAGCCGATGTAGTAGGTCTGACCGTCGGAAGCCGGGATGGAATCGCCAGCGTTATTCAGGTTCAGGCGGCTGACGTAGTTGGGCATGATGTCTTCCGTGATGTACTGATCCAGCGGCAGCAGCAGACCCTGATTCACGCCGTAGTCTTCCACGTCCACGGTGTTGCGCAGGATCATGTCCAGATATTCGCCGGAGGCAAACATCAGGTTCAGCTGCGTCTGCCAGTCGCCGTCCTTGATCATGGTGAAGTCCACATGGGTGTTGGTCTTTTCTTCAATCTGCTGGAAGAACCACAGATCGTTGAAGTTGGTGGTCTGGTTTTCCAGCTGATACTGGAAAGCCGTCAGGTTGACCTTGTCTTCCGCCAGGACGGAGGACGTCAGCGTCAGCAGCATGGCCAGCGCGAGGAGAACAGAGACGATTTTCTTCATGGGAAAATCTCCTTTCTTGTATTGTTTCATCACGCCTCTACGGACGTGTGAAATCCGATGGAAAACATCAGCCCTTCAGCGAGCCGATCATAACGCCCTTGACGAAGTACTTCTGCATAAAGATATACAGCAGCACAGCCGGGACGGTGGAAACCACGATGCAGCAGTATTTGGCGACTTCGGCCTTGCGCATCGCTTCCTGAAGGCCACCCAGATTGTCTGCATAGGCGGCGAAGAAGGTGTCGCTGGAGCCGGAAATGGACAACGAGGCCAAAATCTCGCGCAGCACCGTTTGCAACGGCAGATATTCGCGGTTGCGGATGAACACAAGGGCGGTGAAGTAGTCATTCCACCGCGCCACGCCGTAATAAACGCTCAGGACGGCGATAATGGTACCGGACAGGGGCAGGACGCAGCGGAAGAAGTAGGTGAAGTGATTCGCGCCATCCATCACCGCCGCCTCGTAGAGGTCGTTGGGGATGGTGGACTGGATGTAGGTGCGCGCCACCATCAGATTCCAGACGGAGACGAGATTCATCAGAATCAGCACCGTGCGCGTGTTATACAGCCCCAGATCCCTGACATTCAGGAAAATGGGAATCAGGCCGCCGGAGAAGAACATAGTGAAGGTAATCAAGAAGTTGACGATCTTCTTTCCGGCGAATTTCCGACTCAGTGCATAGGCTGCCGCCAGGGAAACCATCACCGACAGCGCCGAACCGACCACGGTGTAGAAAATGGAGTTGGCGTAACTCGTCCACAGTTCATCATACTGGAACACGGCCTGATAGCCCATCAGCGAGAAACCCTTGGGCCAGAAAAGCACCTCACCGGCCAGCACTGCATCTGGGTCGGATACGGATGCAATCAGCACCAGCCACAGGGGATAAAGCGTAATGAACAGAAC
>CAZGKQ010000028.1:0-13612 GCA_964526125.1 uncultured Faecalibacterium sp. | reverse complement strand
TGATGGCGAACGAACCGGCGCTGCGCAAAGTTCGCCTTCGCGGCGAAATCAGCAATTTCAAGCGCCATTCATCCGGCCACTGGTATTTTACCCTGAAGGATGCGCATTGCCGCATTGCCGCGGTGATGTTCCGCCAGAATGCGATGCGCACCTCCTTCCGCCCGGTGGATGGCATGTCCGTGATTGTGACGGGGCAGATCGGCCTGTACAGCGAGGGCGGAACGTATCAAATCACCTGCGACGCGATGCGGCCGGAAGGAATTGGCTCGCTCTACCAGCAGTTTGAGGCGCTCAAGGCGCGTTTGCAGGCGGAAGGGCTTTTCGATGCCGAGCGGAAGCGTCCGCTGCCGTGGCGGCCAAGGAAGATTGCCGTCGTCACCTCGCCGACCGGCGCGGTGCTGCATGACATCCGCATGGTGGCCATGCACCGGGATCCGTCGATTCCGCTGGTGCTGGTGCCGGTTCAGGTGCAGGGTCAGGCGGCGGCGCAGGACGTGGCGCGTGGCATTGCCCGGGCAGCGCGCCTCCCGGAGGTGGATGTGCTGATTGTCGGGCGCGGCGGCGGTTCCATGGAGGATCTCTGGGCGTTTAATGAGGAAGTGGTGGCGCGCGCCATTGCGGCATGCCCCGTGCCGGTCATCAGCGCCGTGGGGCATGAGACGGACGTGACGATTGCGGACTTTGCGGCGGATCGCCGTGCTGCCACGCCATCCAACGCGGCGGAAATCGCTGTGCCGGACAGGCAGGAGGTTGTCGCTGCGCTGCATCAGATGCGCTATCACATGGCACAGGCGGCGGAAAATGAGCTGAAGAGCCGCCAAATGCAGCTGATGGCCATGATGCGCCGCCTGACGGATGCCCATCCGCAGGAGAAACTCAGCCAGATGCAGCATCAGGTGGTGCTGCTGCGAAACCGGCTGCAAATGGCCGCATCGCAGCGTCCGGCGGCGCTTTTGCCGCGCTTAGCGATGGCGCGCATCCGCCTGGACAGCGCGGTAGACAGCCAGCTGCACCGCCGGGAGGAAACGCTGCGCCGCGCCGCCTTGTGCCTGCAAACGCTGGATCCGCAGACGGTGCTGGAGCGCGGCTATGCGCTGGTGATGGACGAAAATCGGGTGCTGCCGGATAGACAGCACGCAATGCAGCATAAACACCTGACCCTGCGCTTCCGGGATGGGGAGATGCAGGTGGTGCAGCCTGATAAGGAGGCCGGGCATGGCAACAAAGAAGAAGCAGAGCTTTGAGGAGCGCCTGCAGCAGGTGGAAAGCCTGATTTCCACCATGGAAGATGGCAAAATGCCGCTGGAAGAGCTGCTGCGGCAGTATGAAACGGGCATGAAAGCCCTGAACGAACTGGAAAAGGAGCTGCAAACCGCCCAGCAGCGCCTGACCGTGCTGCGCCGGAATAATGAGGGCGACGACGTGGAAGTGCCGATGGAGGAAGAACCATGAGAACCTATGCGGAGTACCATGCGCTGGTGGAAAATGCGCTGACGGAGCAACTGGCCTCGCTGGGGGAGATTCCGCAGCAGCTGATGGAATCCATGACGTATTCGCTGTCTGCTGGGGGAAAGCGGTTGCGCCCTGTGCTGCTGCTGGCCGCCTGTGACATGATGGGCGGCAGCGTGGAAACGGCGCTGCCCTTCGCTTGCGCGCTGGAAATGATACATACCTACAGTCTGATTCACGACGACCTTCCGGCCATGGACAATGACGACCTGCGCCGGGGCAAGCCGACGAATCACCGCCAGTTTGGCGAGGCCGTGGCGATTCTGGCCGGGGACGGACTGCTGTCCGCCGCGATGGAGCTGATGCTCCGCCATGCCGCGCAGATGGCAAAGGAAGGAAAGACGGGCGGCGTGCTGGCGGCGGAAGCCATTGCGCGCCATGCCGGGGTGACGGGCATGGTGGCCGGGCAGACGATGGACGTGACGGGCGAAGGCACGCAGCCGACGGCGGACAAGGTGCGCTACATCCACCTGCACAAAACGGCGGATCTGCTGACAGCCCCGGTGGAAGCCGGGCTGTATCTGGCGGACGCAACGCCCGAGCAGGTTCAGGCCGGATGCGAATTCGGCTGCCATCTGGGCATGGCGTTCCAGATGGTGGATGACCTGCTGGATGTGGTGGGCACGGCGGAAACGCTGGGCAAATCCATCGGCAAGGATGCGGCGGAGCAGAAACTGACGTGGGTAGCCATCCGCGGCCTGGAGGGAACGCGCGAGGACGCGGCGCAGGAGATTGCGCTGGCGCTGGATGCGCTCCACCGTTTGCCGGGAGATGTGAAATTTCTGCAAACACTTGCACAAAGCACCCTGAACAGAGTACAATAAATGGGGAATCAGCGGAAGCATAGGAGGCGCTTCATCAGCGCCTTTCAGGGCTGTATGGATGGCTTCAGTGAAGGAAGACAAAGGAAAGAGGGGCAGGAGCATTGCAGAATATTCTGGGACTGTTCAGCAACCAGATACTCATCTGCTGTCTGACGGCATGGTTCGTGGCGCAGGCGTTGAAAATTCCGACGTATTATCTGGTGGAAAAAAAGCTGGACTGGATGCGCTTTTTCGGCAGCGGCGGCATGCCGTCGAGCCACACGGCGTTTGTCGTTTCGATGACCATCATGATTGGCGCGACGCAGGGGTTTGATACGGCCATTTTTGCGCTGGCCTTCACGCTGTCGGCCATCGTGATGTATGATGCGACGGGCGTGCGCCGGGAAACGGGCAAACAGGCCGTGGTCATCAACGAAATTGTGGAAAAGCTGTTTGTCAACGGGGAACCCATCACGGATGAGGAGCTGAAGGAACTGGTCGGCCACACAAAGGTGGAAGTGCTGGGCGGCTTTCTGGTCGGCTTGCTGACAGCCGTGATTTTCCTGCTGTGCATCGGTTTGTAATTTATAACAATACAAGGAGGAACAACACAATGGATCGTTTTCTGGAGGAATCTGTTCGCAAGCATAAGCGCATGATGGAAGAAATCATGTACTACCTGTCCTGGGCCATGATGTTGATTTCGGCTGTCCTGGCGTTCATGTTCCTGAACTTCCTGCTGCTGGGTTTTGATGTGGCGACGCTGGTGTCCACGCTGGTCTTCGGCGGCATCGCGGTGTACCTGTTCCTGTTCCATGACCGGCTGCGCACGGAGTATGACTACACGTTCACCAATGGCTCCATTGACTTTGCCATGGTCTTCAACAACAAGAAGCGCAAGAGCCTGGGCAGCCTGGATGTATCGAAGGTCGATGCGTTTGGCAAGGTGTCCAGCGGCAGCTTCCATCGTCATATTTCCGCGCCCAATGTCAAGCAACTGCGCTGGTTCCTCAACCGCGACGCGGAACTGTACTATTTTGCTTTCTCCAAAGAAGGCAAAAAGTCCGTGATTGTGTTTGAACCCAGCGAACAGATGGTGGACTACATCCGCCACTATCTGCCCTTTGGCGCATATCAGGAGAACTGACCGTGAAAACCATCTATCTGGATAACAGCGCGACCACCAAGCCGTGTTCGGCGGCCATCACGGCCATGACGGAGGCGCTGGAAAACGGCTGGTATAACCCGTCTGCCCTCTACCGCCCGGCCATGGAGACGGAAAAGGCCATGGAACAGGCGCGAACGGTCTGCCTGAAGGCCGCCGGAGCCGCCGGGGAGCGCATGGTCTTTACCTCCGGCGGCACTGAGGCGGATAATCTGGCCATTCTGGGGCACATGCGCACCCGGCGCAAAAAGGGGCGCGTGCTGATGCTGGGCGTGGAACATCCGGCGGTGCTGAACTGCCAGCAGGAGCTGGAACGCATGGGGAATGAGGTGCTGCATATCCCGGTGGACAGGCGCGGCGTGGCCGATCTGGCGGCGCTGGAAACGCTCATGCCCCCGGATGTGCAGCTGATTACCCTCATGCAGGTGAATAACGAGGTTGGCGCGGTGCAGCCGATTGCCGAGGTGTCTGCCATGCGCGACCGCCTCTGCCCGGAGGCCGCCATCCATGTGGACGGTGTGCAGGGCTTTTTGCGGACGCCGCTGAACTTCCGCGCGCTGAAAATTCAGTCCTACGCCTTTTCGGGGCACAAAATTCATGCCTGCAAGGGCGTGGGCGGCCTGATTTTCCAGAAGAATCACAAGCTTTCGCCCATCGTCTACGGCGGTGGACAGGAGGCGGATCTGCGCTCCGGCACGGAGAATGTGCCGGGCATTCTGGGGCTGGGCGCGGCGGTGTCGGCCTATCCGGCAGATGCGGCGGAAAAAATGATGACGCTCAAGCAGCGTCTGCTGTCCGGCCTTCAGGCGGCGATTCCGGCAGCGCGGCTGAACGGCCCTGCGCTGGATGATCCGCTGTGCGCGCCGCATATCCTGAATGTCAGCCTGATGCCCGTGCGCAGCCAGACCATGCTCTTCGCGCTGGAAGGCGATGGCGTGTATGTCAGCGCCGGTTCCGCCTGCGCGGCGCACAAGCAGAAGGTGTCCGGCGTGCTGACGGCGATGGGGCTGTCCACGGCGGAAGCCGATTGTTCGCTGCGCTTCAGCCTCTGCCCGGACAACACGGCGGAGGAAATGGATGCGGTGGTGCAATGCGTCCAGAAACATTATGAAATGCTGAAGCAGTATGTCAGACGATAAATGAAAGGAAGAGAGTCCTTTTGCGTAATTTGCTGCTCGTCCGCTATGGCGAGATTTTCCTGAAGGGGCAGAATCGCCCTGTTTTCATGCGTGCGCTGGTCAAGCGCATCAAGTATGCCGTCAAGGAGCTGGGCGCGAATGTGCTGCTGCATGATGGCCGCATTCTCGTGTCCGATTTTGACGATCTGGACGAGTGCATCCGCCGGGTGACGAAGGTCTTCGGCGTGCACAGCGTCTGTCCGGCGGTGGAAATGCCCAAGGACGATTTTGACGCGATCTGCGCACAGGCCGTGGCGATGATGGCGGAATTTTTCGGCACCTTCCGCGTGACGGCACGCCGCTCGGACAAGCGCTATTTCATGGATTCTCCGGCCATCAACGTGGAGGTCGGGCATCGGGTACTTCAGGCCAATCCGGCGCTGACGGTGGACGTGAAAAAGCCCCAGCACACGCTGAATGTGGAAATCCGCGACATGGCCTATCTCTACGTCAAGGTGATTCCGGCCGTCGGCGGCATGCCGGTGGGCACGAATGGCCGCGCCACGCTGCTGCTTTCTGGCGGCATTGACAGCCCGGTGGCCGGATGGATGATTGCCAAGCGCGGCGTACACATCAACGCGGTGCATTTCCACAGCTATCCCTACACGTCGGATCGCGCGAAGGAGAAGGTGCTGGATCTGGCGCGGATTCTGGCGGAAAGCTGCTGCGGAATTCGCGTGCATATCGTGCCGTTTACGAAAATCCAGATGGAGATTCACGAAAAGTGTCCGGAGGATTACACGACGCTGATTATGCGGCGGTTCATGATGCGCATTGCGGAGCGGGTAGCGCGGCAGGAGCGCAGTGAAGCGCTGATTACGGGGGAATCCATTGGGCAGGTAGCCAGTCAGACGATGACGGCACTGGGCACGACGGATATGGTGGTGGAAATGCCGGTTTTCAGGCCGCTGATTGGGTTTGATAAGAGCGAGATTATTGAGATCAGCGAGAAGATTGGGACATTTGAGACATCGAGTTTGCCGTATGAGGATTGTTGCACGGTATTTACGCCGCGGCATCCTGCGACGCATCCGAAGATGGAAAAGATTCTGGAAGGCGAGAGCCGACTGGATGTAGAGGGGTTAATCAACGAAGCCATTGAGGGCATTGAAATCGTCAACTGCTGAAAAAAGCAAGAAAAACGCACCCGTTCCCCCAAGCGCCTCTACTCCAACAAATTCAGGCAAAGCACCAGCGGCAGCCCCGGCAACTCCAACGCGCCCGTCAACAGCGAGGAAAACGGATTCACGCCCAGATGCGGCAGGGGCAGCAGATTCCACGTCAGCAGCAGCACCGTTCCCAGCGTCCAGCAACGCAGCAGACGGGCGGAAACGGTGCTGGGACGGTAATGGCGCGTCAAAAACGCCAGCAAAAGGAACGCAACGGGTAATGCAAGCATCTGTTTACCTCCTTATTACCGGGAGTATATGCAGAAATAGAAAAAGAATCTTGTCAATTCGTGTCGAACGTGGTATGATATAAAAGGAGAATCACGGCGGAAAGGAGCGCGGCATGGCGGAAGAATTTTCGGCACTGGTCAAGGCGATCGCGCCTGATCTGGCGGAGGAAATGGCACGCCGCGCACTGGTGCTGACCACGGTGGCGGAAGCTGCGCCGGTGGGAAGGCGCCAGCTGGCCACCCGGCTGCACTGGCCGGAGCGCGAGGTGCGCACGGCGGTGGAAAAGCTGCGCGAGGCCGGGCTGATTACGCTGGGTAAGGCCGGGATGGAGCCGACGGAGAACGCCGCACAGTGGCTGGATGAGGCGCGATTGTTTGCCCGGCAGATGCAGGGACTGACGGCGCTGGAAACGGCACTGATGGCGCAGCTGCATCTGGAGCGCGTGATGATCGCCCCCGGCGATGCGGATGCGGATGCCCACGTTTTGCAGGATGTGGGGCGGATGGCCGCACAGGGCGTTCGGACGCTGCTGCATCCGGGCAGTACGCTGGCCGTCACGGGCGGAACGACGGTGGCGGCGGTGGCGCATGCCATGACTTCCTCTCAGGGGATGAATGTGATGGTGGTTCCGGCGCAGGGCGGATTTGGCCGGGAAGTGGAAACACAGGCCAATACGCTGGCGGCGGAAATTGCGCAGCGCCTCGGTGGCCATCATCGGCTGCTGCACCTGCCGGATCATATGGACGCCCAGGCACGGCAGGAAATGCTCCGCCTGCCGGAAATCCGGGAGACGATGGAGCGCATCCAGCGCGCGGACGTGATTCTGCATGGCATCGGCTGTGCGGAAGAGACGATGAACCGCCTTCCGCCGGAGATGATGCGCCGTTTGACAAAGAGCGGTGCAGTGGGAGAATCCTTTGGCGCGTATTACGACGGGGATGGACAGCGGCTGCTGGAATCCTCCGGCGTGTGCGTGGATCTGGCGCGGCTGACCCCGGATTGTCGGATGGTCGCGGTGGCGGCTGGTTCGCGCAAGGCAGCAGCGATTATCTCCGTCCTGCGGCATGATGCGCATGCCATGCTGGTCACGGATGAAGGCGCGGCCAGACGCATGCTGTCGCTGCTGGAAGGGTAATACCACGGTAAACCAATTTCGGGTTGTGCGCTGTGATGATGCTGTCATCATGGCGTGATATAAAGGCAACCAAAGAGCAATCTTGAAGGAGTGTGCATCAACAATGGCTAAGAAAACGATTGACGACATCAAGGTTTCTGGCAAGAAAGTGCTGGTTCGCTGTGACTTCAACGTCCCAATGAAGGACGGCAAGATCACCAACGACAAGCGCATCGTGGCCGCGCTTCCTACTATCAAGAAGCTGATCGCTGACGGCGGTCGGGTCATCCTGTGCAGCCATCTGGGCAAGCCGAAGAATGGTCCGGAAGAGAAGTTCTCCCTGGCACCCGTGGC
Organism: uncultured Faecalibacterium sp.; assembly: GCA_964526125.1. Classification (GTDB taxonomy): domain Bacteria; phylum Bacillota; class Clostridia; order Christensenellales; family Aristaeellaceae; genus UBA11524. Next base: position 6,089 of record CAZGKQ010000028.1, on the reverse strand, counting down.
TGTGCGCCTGAGCGAACTGCTGGGTCAGGACGTGGTGTTCGCCAATGACGACACGGTCGTGGGCGAGAATGCAAAGGCCGCCGTGGCCGCCATGAAGGATGGCGACGTGGTGCTGCTGCAGAACACGCGCTTCCGCAAGGAAGAAACGAAGAACGTCGAGGAGTTCTCCAAGGAACTGGCTTCTCTGGCGGACTGCTATGTGGATGACGCGTTCGGCTCCTGCCACCGCGCTCACTGCTCCACCGAAGGCGTGACGAAGTTCCTGTCCCCCAACGTGGCTGGCTATCTGATCGGCAAGGAACTGGCCGTGATGGGCAAGGCGCTGGAAAATGCGGATCGTCCCTTCGTGGCGGTGCTGGGCGGCGCGAAGATTGAGGACAAGCTCAACGTCATCAATAACCTGCTGGAAAAGGTCGATACCCTGATTATCGGCGGCGGCATGGCGTTCACCTTCCTCAAGGCCAAGGGCTACGAAATCGGCAAGTCCCTGCTGGACGAGAGCAAGATCGACTACTGCAAGGAAATGATGGCCAAGGCGGAGGAGAAGGGCGTGAAGCTGCTCCTGCCCGTGGACACCGTCTGCATCAAGGACTTCCCCAGCCCCATCGATGCGCCGGTTGATACCCTGACCGTGGATGCCGACAAGATTCCGGCGGATATGGAAGGCTGCGACATTGGCCCGAAGACCCGTGAGCTGTTCGCGGCGGCTGTCAAGGCGGCCAAGACCGTTGTCTGGAACGGCCCGATGGGCGTGTTTGAGAATCCGACGCTGGCTGCCGGTACGCTGGCTGTGGCTCAGGCGATGGCGGATTCCGACGCTGTGACCATCATCGGCGGCGGCGACTCTGCGGCGGCTGTGGAGCAGATGGGTCTGGGCGACAAGATGACCCACATCTCCACCGGCGGCGGTGCGTCTCTGGAATATCTGGAAGGCAAGGTTCTGCCCGGCGTTGCCTGCCTGGACGAAAAGTAATTTTTCACAGCAGACCGTCCCTGTCAAAAGCAGGGACGGCTTTGCTGCTGGATATGCGGAAAACAGGCAGAATGTGTTCATACTAATTCGCATCTAAACCATGTCATTCGCACAGTGCCTTTTCCGCACCGGCCATCACCGGGCAAAGCCCGGCGCTGGCTACGCGCCATCGGCGCAAGCGCCGACAGCGCTAGTCGGGCAAAAGCCCGACCTCATCTCTGACTTTGCTTCGTTCCGCTCGCGCGTACCTCCAGTACGCCTCGCTGCACTCAGCTTCGTCAGAACGAAAAATTCACTGTGCTCTGTGCCATGTTTTAGACGTGAATTAGTATCAAATATGCTTTGAGGTGATTGCAATGCGCAAGGCAATTATTGCTGGTAACTGGAAGATGAACAAGACCCCTGCGGAAGCAGCGGCGCTTGTCAACGAACTCAAGCCCCTGGTGAAGGATGCCATCTGCGACGTGGTCGTGTGCGTTCCGGCGGTGGATATTGCGGCGGTGAAGGAAGCGGTGGAAGGCTCCAACATCCATGTGGGTGCGGAGAATGTCCACTGGGCAGCGTCCGGCGCTTACACCGGTGAGCTGTCGGCGCAGATGCTGGTGGCTGCTGGCGTGGAATATGTCATCATCGGCCACAGCGAGCGTCGCCAGTACTTCGGCGAGACGGATCAGACGGTCAACAAGCGCGTGCTGGCGGCTGTCGAGGCTGGCCTAAAGGTGATCCTCTGCGTGGGCGAAATGAAGGATGTGCGCGAGGCCGGTGCGACGGATGGTCTGGTGGACTATCAGACGATCATGGCGCTCAATGGCCTGACGGCGGAGCAGGTGGCGGAAGTCGTCATCGCTTACGAGCCGGTCTGGGCGATTGGCACGGGTCTGACCGCCACCGACGAACAGGCCAATGAGACCATCGGCGTGATTCGCAAAGCGGTTGCGCGTAAGTATGGTCAGGAGTGCGCGGATAAGGTGCGCATTCAGTACGGCGGCTCCATGAATCCCAAGAATGTCAAGGGCTTGATGGCGCAGCCGGAAATCGACGGCGGCCTGATTGGCGGCGCGTCCCTGAAGGCACCGGATTTCTCCCTCGTGGTCAATTACGACAAGTAATCTATAGAATTCACGGCTGGATGGAAACGTTCAGCCGTGTTTTTTTTGTGTATTTTATCTAAAAGAACAGCAGGAAAACATGACTTTTTGCCGTGATTGTGTTATGATAGGAGGGAAGAAAAGCAAAGGAGCTATGAACTGAAATGGAGAAGACGTTTTATCCTGCCCATCTGGCAGGATCCATTGCGGCCCCGGCCTCGAAATCGGAGGCACATCGGCGGATGATCTGTGCCGGATTGACCAGCGGTGATACGGTTCTTTCCGGATTTATGAATTCTGCGGACATGGCGGCGACGATTCGCTGTCTGCGTGCGCTGGGCAGCACCGTGGAGGAGCATGCGGATCAGCTCGTGATTCACGGTCGTAAGGAGAAAATAGCCAGAATGCCGGTGATGGACTGCGGCGAAAGCGGCTCCACGCTGCGTTTTTTTGTGCCCATCGCATTGACGGTGGCGCGCGGAACGATTTTCAGGATGCGGGGTCGCCTGGGGTCGCGCCCGATGGATGTGTATCGCGATCTGTTTGTGCCCCGAGGCGTCCGCTGGTCAATGGAGGCCGGTGCGGATGGCGCGGCGGAATTGAGCGTGCGCGGAAAAATGGAAGCAGGGGATTATGTGCTGCCGGGCAATGTGTCCAGCCAGTTCGTGTCCGGTCTGCTGTTTGCGCTGCCGCTTCTGCCGGGCGATTCCACGCTGACGGTGCTGCCGCCGGTGGAGAGTGAAAGCTACATCCGCATGACCGTGGAGGCCATCCGCCAAAGCGGCATTCAGGTGGAGGAAACGGGCGATTTCCAGTGGCGGATTCCCGGCAGTCAGGCGTATCGCAGCCAGTCCTGCCGTCTGAATGGCGACTATTCGCAGGCGGCGGTGCTCTGCTGTGCCGGTGCGCTGGGGCATGCGGTGACGGTGACGGATCTTGCGCCTGTCACCACGCAGGGAGATCGGGCGATTTTGGCGCATTTGCAGGCGCTGGGCGCACAGGTGACGGAGGACGAAACCGGCATTCGCGTCACGGCGGAAAAGCTGCACGGCGCGGAGCTGGACATGCACGATTGCCCCGACATTGCGCCGATGCTGGCGCTGACGGCGCAGCTGGCGCAGGGCGAAACGCGCCTGAAGCATTGTGGCCGCCTCCGCCTGAAGGAATGCGACCGCCTGAGCGCGACGGTGGAAATCCTGAATCTGCTGGGCGGACAGGCGCGGATTGACGGCGACGACATGGTGATTCAGGGCGTGCCGGAGCTGCGCGGCGGCGTGACGCTGCCCAATTATGGCGACCACCGGATGGTCATGATGGCTTCGATTGCCGCCACGCGCTGTGCGCAGCCCGTGACGATGGATGGCGTGGAAGCCATCAACAAATCCTGGCCGGATTATCTGAAGGTTTATCAGGCGCTTGGAGGAAAGTGCGAATGAGCAGTGCCTTTGGGCAGTATTTGAAGCTGTCAATTTTCGGCCAGAGCCACGGCGAAGCCATCGGCATGATGCTGGATAGCTTTCCAGCTGGCATGGTGATTGACTTTGACGCGCTTTCGGCGGAAATGGCGCGCCGAGCGCCGGGGCAGAGTCTGCTGACGACCGCCCGGAAGGAGCCGGATGCGCCGGAATTCCTCTCCGGCGTGCTCAATGGCCGGACGACGGGGCAGCCCATCTGTGCCGTGATTCGCAACACCAACCAGCGCTCCCGGGACTATGGCGATGGCGTGGATCTGGTGCGCCCGGGGCATGCGGATTACACGGGGCATGTGCGCTATTTCGGCTTTGAGGACTGGCGCGGCGGCGGCAGTTTTTCAGGCCGCCTGACAGCGCCGGTGGTGCTGGCTGGTGCGCTGTGCCAGCAGTATCTGGCGCAGCAGGGGATTCGGATTGCCTGTCACATCCAGCAGCTGGGGGCGGTGCATGACGTGTCGTTTCTGGATGCGCCCCCGGCGGAGTCCTATGCGCCGCTGAAGCGCATGCATCTGCCGGTGCTGACACCGGGGCTGGATGCGGAGATGGAGGCGGCGGCCATGGCGGCGCGCAACGCACAGGATTCCATTGGCGGTGTGCTGGAATGCCTGGTGACGGGCGTTCCGGCTGGGCTTGGCGCGCCGTTCTTTGATAGCGTGGAGAGTGTGCTGAGTCATCTGCTGTTTTCGATTCCGGCGGTGAAGGGCGTGTCCTTTGGCGACGGGTTTGGTTTTGCGGATCTGCGTGGCAGTCAGGCCAATGATGCCTTCCAGATGGAAAATGGCCGCGTGGTGACGAAAACGAATCATTCCGGCGGCATCAATGGCGGCATCACCAATGGCATGCCGCTGATTTTCCGCTGCGTGGTGCGTCCGACCCCTTCCATTTCGCAGCCGCAGCAGACGGTTTCGCTCCGGACGGGGGAAAACGCGACGCTGGAAATTCACGGGCGGCATGACCCGTGCATTTTGCCGCGTGCGGTGCCGGTGGTGGAAGCCATGACGGCCATCGCCCTGATGGAGCTGTGGAAGGAGCGTGCTGCATGTCTGTCATCATAGCATATCCCGGCACGACGGGGAGTTTTTCCTGTGCCGCGGCGCAGGAAGCGTTCCCGGACGGAAAATGCGTGGGATATACGACCTTTCCGGAAGCGGCAGCTGCGGTGACGGCCGGCGAGGCGGATTATGCCCTGCTGCCGGTGGAAAACTCCTTTGCCGGCGCGGTTTTGCCGACCTATGCGCTGCTGGAAAAGCTGCCGCTGCACATTGTGGGCGAGCGCATGAAGGCGGTGCATCACAATCTGCTGGCGCTGCCGGGCGCGACGCTTGCGCAGATTCGGCGCGTGGCGAGCCATCCCCAGGCGATTGCGCAGTGCGATGTGTTTTTGCAGGGGCTGCCGGGCGTGCAGATTATTCCCTCGGCGAACACGGCGATTTCCGCGCGTGACGTGGCGCAGACAGGCGATCCGTCCTATGCGGCCATCGCCAGCGAGGAGGCGGCGCGGACTTTTGGCCTGCAGGTGCTTTGCCGTGGCATTCAGACCAGCAGCGCCAATACGACCCGGTTTTTCATCCTGTCCCGTTGGGCGGTTCCGCTGGGCAAGCCGGAAAAGGCGACGGTGGTCTTTACCGTCCGCAACGAGGTGGGGGCGCTGGTGCGTGTGCTGTCCTCCTTTGCGGCGAGCGGCCTGAACATGTCGCGCATCGAGAGCCGTCCGATTCCGGAAACTCCCTTCCAGTACTTCTTCTCGGCGGATTTCGAGGGGGAAATGGATGCGGCGCACCTGTCCCGGGCGATGGAAGCGGCAAGGCCGTTCACCTGCGAGCTGCGTTTGCTGGGGGCATATCCGAAGGCTGTGCCGCCGACGGAAAAAAAGTGAGAAAAACGCCCGAAAAAAATCAAAATTGGGCTTGACAAATCGCCGGAAAAGTGGTATTATAATAAAGCTGTCAGGGACGAGGCACTGTAAAGTGCTTCTGAGCAGCATGTGGGCCCGTAGCTCAGCTGGATAGAGTGTTTGACTACGAATCAAAAGGTCGTGAGTTCGAATCTCGCCGGGCTCACTTTTCAAAGCTGGTTGACCACCGCGCTGCATTTCCCTGACATCTTTGGGCCCGTAGCTCAGCTGGATAGAGTGTTTGACTACGAATCAAAAGGTCGTGAGTTCGAATCTCGCCGGGCTCAGTACATCTCTGCTCTTCGGAGCGGAGATTTTTTGTTTTTTGAAAAGCGATAAAACAGGAACGCCCTGTCCGGCAAAACATGCTGGGCAGGGCGTTTTTTGAGGGAGCGTTTCTGAAACGCAGGATGTGTGGCAGGGGAGGAGAATAGAGGACAAATTTTCTTTATTATTCTTTCGCTTTCACTGGCGTGTGGGGTGGTCACGCATTTCGCTGGGGGTCATCCCAAAAAATTTCTTGAAGGCACGCCGGAAACTCGTCGGATTCGTATAACCAATGTCCGCATAAAGCTCACTTAAATTGCAATCTCCACTTTGTAACCTTCGCGCCGCTTCATTCATCCGCAACCGTTCCAGATACACACTGAAATTCTGCCCCG
>CAZGKQ010000027.1:11838-13639 GCA_964526125.1 uncultured Faecalibacterium sp. | reverse complement strand
CGCTCATCAAAAAGTCGGCCAGCTCGCCCACATACATGGAGGAGGAATGCAGCAGCCCCAGCAGATCCTTCACCAGCAGAATTGCCATTCCCGGCAGCGGTCCCATCGAGAACGCGCCCAGCAGCACCGGAAGCGTGCTCAAATCCAGCCTGTAAAACGCAACCACCGGAATCTCGATGTAAAAGAGAATCGCGGCGAATGCCCCCAGAATGGCGATGCGCGTCATGTACTGGGCGGAGAGCCGGGCGTTGGTCTTTCGGGTTGCAGAACGAGTCTTGGGATTGGTCATGGAAAACAGCCTCCTTCAAAAATATGCACGCCCCTGAAGCATGTTCGCTTTTCAGGGGCGGAATATCGGCAGTGACAGCCATCTGCTGCGCCCTGCGCATATTTCCAAAGAATGTCTGAAGTGATGTTTTCCATGCGCTTCAGCGATTCCCCGCTTTCCTCTCTCATCCAGACTATACTGTTGGCTCCGGAATGGACATTTGTCTCACCGAATCAGCCTTCCCTGCCGCACAGGCACGAAAGGGTCGCGGGCTATACCGCCAGTAGGGAATTTCACCCTGCCCCGAAGAAGCTCCAAGTGGCTTGTGCAGTTGTTGGGAACAGGCCGAAAAAAGCCGCCTGTTCTATCGTTATGATAGCACAGACGGCATAGGTTGTCAATACATTTTTCGCCCTTCCGCGCGGCAGCCGAGGCTCACTGCTCTGGTGGTTATTCCAGGCGCAGCACCGCCGCGCCCTCAGGACGAATATCCAGCACATTGCAGCAATGCGCCCCGAAGGTCGCTTCCATCGTTTCAATGAACTGGCTCAGCATGCTGTCCGGCACGAAGTTCAGCGTCGTTCCGGCAAATCCGCCGCCATGCACGCGCCATGCGCCATCGCGGTTCAGCAGCATCTGCTCCGCCATCGCCAGCGCCAGAGACAGGCTCTGGTCGGTCGGACGCGCATACACATTCTGCAAATACATGTACGAGGAGCGGCCGGAGCAGATGATTTCCCACAGGAACGCAAACACATCCTGCCGATCCAGCGCCGCTACCTGACGCACCACACGCTCATCCTCTTCAAAGAAGTGCATGGCACGCAGCAGCGCCCGGTCGCTCACCTGGCCGCGCAGATTCGGCAGCGCCTGATAGAATTCCTCCGGACGAATCCGGCGCAGATACGGCTCGTTGAACTGCGCCGCCACCTGCTTCATTTCCGCCGGAATCGCCGCGTAGTCGTCCGTCAGGTCGGCATGGTTGCCGCCCGTCGCCACCACCACCAGCGAATAGCCATGGCTGGCAAAGTCAAAGGCCATCGGGCGCACATCAGGATCGTCGTGCTTAAAATCGACCGTCACCAGGCCACCGGCGGAGGAAGCCATCTGATCCAGCAGGCCACTGGGCTTGCCGAAGTACACATTTTCCGCATACTGGCTGATTTTGGCGCGCGTCTTGTAGTCAATGGTGAAGCCATTGTAGAGCGCGTCGAAAATGGCGCACGTCATCACCTCAAAGGCTGCCGAGCTGCTCAGGCCGCTGCCGGACATTACATTGGAAGTCACCGCCGCGTTAAAGCCGCCAATCTTATAGCCCAGCTCCACCATGCGCGCCGCCACGCCACGCACCAGGGCATGGGTCTTGCCCTTTTCCTTTTCCACCACTTCCAGATCATTCAGATCCACCGTGATGGCCGGATAGCCGTCGGAGTAGATCTTGACGATCATATCATCACGGGCGGAAACCGCAGAAAGCGTGTCCAGATTGATGGCCGCCGCCAGCACCCGGCCGCGGTTGTGGTCGGTATGATT
>CAZGKQ010000027.1:2246-11738 GCA_964526125.1 uncultured Faecalibacterium sp. | reverse complement strand
TCCGTCGCCACAAAGCGGCTGTATTCGCTCTCCACGCTCAGCTGCGCTTCCACCCCGGCATAACCGGGCAGGTAGGTGCCGGAATAGATGCTGTGCTCAGCCATGTAGCTGCTCACTTCATCCGCCGGATAGCAGTAGGACCATGTGCCATCGTCGTTCCAGTCGTAGTCAACGCCCTCCACGCCGACCTGCGCGAGCATGAAGCCCTCATCGGTGTACAGATAATCGACCCACTGGAGCATCTTCTCCGGTTCGGTGCAGGTGGCGGAAATGGCGAACGTGCCGCGCGTCAGTTCCCCGGTGAAGTCACGATACACCTGCTCGCCGCCATAAACAAGCGGATCCAGCGCCACATATTCCTCCATCACATCGCTGGAAACTACATCGCTGGGCGCCAGTCCAAACAGCACGCCGTACACCGCCGGATCGCTGCTGGAAGAGGAGGAAGAACTGGTTTCCGTATCCAGCAGCCGCAGCGCAGACCAGCCGTCCGAATCCAGCAGATCCTCGTCCCACAGCAGCTTCAGCCATTCCAGGAAGGCGCGGAATTCATCCGTCGTCAGCACTTCGCTGATTACGCCATCCTTCTCCGTCAGATAATAATCATCGGCGTTGATGCCAAAGGCATGCGCCAGGAAGCGCAAATCCCACATGCTGGTGAAGGTCATGGGAATTTCGTCATCCGTCTTGCCGTTCTGGTTCACGTCCCGGTCGCGGAAGAGGCGCAGCACGTCCGTCAGCTCCTCCGCCGTCGTCGGCATGTCCACCTTCAGGCGTTCCAGCCACGTTTTGTTGATCCACATGGTGTTGCCCATGCGCAGCTCATTGATGGCCGGAAGCGCCACAATCGCGCCGTCCGACAGGGAAATCGCTTCCAGCCAGTCCGGATGTTCCTGAAGCAGCGCATAAACATGCGGCGCATATTCTTCCAGGTAGGGGCGCAGATCAATCAGCTTCCCGGCCTCATAAAACGCCACAGTTTCCTGCGTGGTCAGTTCCGCCTTGAACAACACGTCCGGCATGGCCATTTCACCGGACAGCATGGCCTGTTTCACCTCTGTCCAGGTGGTTGCGTTCGTATATTCGCTGATGGAGAATACCACACCCGTTTTTTCTTCCATCACCTGAAAGAACTGATTCGTATCCCAGTCATGCAGCGGATCTTCCGATCCACTGCTCTCGGGCGATTCCAGGCCGGCAAGCATAAAGGGCGCTTCCGCGGCCGAAGCAAACGGCACGAATAAGGCCGTCATCATCACGATCATCTGTAAAATGGAAATAATCCTGCGCAACGGTTTGCCTCCTTCAGATAAAGTATTTGTTGCCTCTGCTCTATTATAGACTAATTTCGCGTATTTGAACAGTCTTTTTTCAATGAAAAGCCTAAATTTCCATGTTTTTTTATGCGTGCTGTCGAAAGGTCCCCTGTCATGGAATAACTTTCCAGTTCATTTCCCAACTTTTCCGGGTATCCTGAAGCAAAAGTGCTCGGCCACCATGGCAGAGCCTGCGAAACACAGGAGGGATGCCCGTTGAAACTCAGACGTCATTGGCCGTTGCTGCTCGGTAGCCTGCTGCTCGCCGGTCTGCTGTTCGCGCTCATTTTTGCCTTTCGGGCGTTTTCCATTGGCGACTGGCAGACGCTTGACCCCGTCCGCCTGACCACGATGGCGCAAACCGGCGCGATTTATGACAAGGATGGCGAGTATGTCACTTCCCTTGTTGGCAAAGAAAACAGAACCGTCATTGACACCTCACTTCTTCCGGCGCATGTGGTCAACGCGTTTCTGGCCGCCGAGGATCTCCGGTTTTACAAGCATCCCGGCTTCGACGTGACGCGCATCCTCGGCGCGATGCTCACCAACGTGCGCGACGGCGCTTTCAGCCAGGGCGCTTCCACCATTTCGCAGCAGCTCATCAAGCTGTCGCATCTTTCCAGCCAGAAGACCATTGCCCGAAAGCTGGAAGAGATTCATCTGGCATTGCAATTGGAAAAGCAGTACACCAAAGCGGAAATTCTGGACATGTACCTGAATTTCATTTACTTCGGGCAGGGTGCATACGGCATTCAGGCTGCGGCGGAAGTCACGTTCGGCGTGGACGCGGCGGATCTCTCCCCTGCCCAGTCCGCTGCGCTGGCGGCTGCCATCAAGGCACCTTCCCTCTACAGCCTGCAATCGTCCCCCGAAAACAACCGGGAGCGCCGGGAATACATTCTTGCCCTGATGCTGGAAGAAGCCATGCTGACGCAGGCGGAATACGAGGCCGCGCTGGCCGAGGAGCTGACCGTGCAGGGCTCTCAGCAGCTTCAAACCGACTACGGCTGGTTTGTCGATGCGGTGCTGGACGAGGCGGAATCACTGCTGAGCGTTTCGGCGGAGACACTGCTGGGCGGCGGCTACCGCATTGATACCACGTTGGACACGGAGATGCAGCGCATCATGGAGGCACAGTATGAGACAGACGTGTTTCCTGCCAACCACACGGACGGTACGCCCGTTCAGGCCGCCTCCGCCGCCGTAGATACCGCCAGCGGTGCGGTTCGCGCCATCGTCGGTGGCCGGGAATATGTCACACGCCGTGGCCTGAACCGTGCCACGCAGCTGCGCCGACAGCCCGGCAGCGCCCTGAAGCCACTGGCCGTCTATGCCCCGGCCATTGAGTCTGCCGGGTGGACGTGCGCCAGCGTCATTCTGGACGAGCCAACCGCCTTTGGCACTTACAAGCCGCGTAACGCCGGAAATGCCTACTACGGCAACGTCACCGTGCGCACGGCGCTGAAAAACAGCCTGAACATCCCAGCAGTCAAGGTGCTCCAATCCATCGGCGTGGCCACCTCACGCCGCTACCTGCAAAGCGTCGGCATTGAGCTGGATGACCGGGACTGCAACCTGTCTCTGGCGCTGGGCAGCATGACCTATGGCGCATCCCCCGTCCAGATGGCCGCCGCCTACGTCCCTTTCGCCAACGGCGGAACCTATTATGCGCCCTACTTCATCGAAAAAATTACAGACCGGGACGGAACCGTTATTTACGCCCACGAAACCAGCGGCTCCACCGTGTTGTCCGCCCAGTCGGCTTATTTGATGACCAGTCTGCTCAAAACGGTCATTTCCTCCGGCACCGGCACGCGCCTGTCCAGCGCCGGGACACCCGTTGCAGGCAAAACCGGCACGGTCAACGAAACCGGCGGCGGCAACCGCGATGTGTGGATGGCGGCCTACACGCCGGAACTCTCCACCGCCGTCTGGATGGGCTACGACAATCCGGACAGCATGCACCGTCTACCCAACCGCGTTTCCGGCGGCACAAATCCGGCTTCGCTGGCGCGCAACTTCCTCCGCGCCTACTACGCCGACCGCAAGAAGGTGGATTTCACCAAACCCAGCGGTCTGGTCAACGCCACCATCGACAAAAAAGCCATCGAATGGCGTGGAGAAGCGATGCTGGCCACTTCCCTTACGCCTAAAGACTACCGCATCAGTGAGCTTTTCCTTGAAGGCACGCAGCCGAAGAAAAAGAGCGATGTCTGGAACGCCCCGGCTTCTGCGCGTTCCTTCTCCGTTTCTCACAGTGACAGCGGACAGCCGCTGCTGATCATTCAGGCCAGCGATGCCGCCGTCTACCGCATTCAGCGCGATGCCGTCGGGGAAAGCTTTGTGCTGACGGAGCTTCGCGCCTCCGCCGGAGAAACGCTGTATTACACCGATGAGCGCGCCCAGCCCGGCGTGACCTACACCTACCGCGTCATTCCCGTGCACGCGGAGCTGCTGGACAACGGCGTGGTGCTGGAAGGCGTGCAGAGCGTTCAGGTGGCGCAGGTGGAAGCACGCAGCGCCCTGACACGCTGGCTGTCCGGCCTTTTCACCCGCACGCCGGAGGAAAAGGCGGAAACAGAGGATCTTCCGGCCTCCATTTTTGCGCCGTAACAGGAAGCTTTCGAGAAGCATCTTTCCTTCTGAAAGCGTCAAGGCCGCCCGGGTTTGCTGCCCGGACGGCCCTTGCCATCATGATCTGTTTACTTCACGCCATTAACCAGTTCCACGCAGGTCTGATGCACCTTCTGCGCCATGGCCGCGCTGGCCTCGGTCGCAAGCTGTGCCGCTTCCGTCGCTTCCGCAGCCGCCACATTCGTCTGCATCGCCGCAAACGTGTCGTAGGCTTCCTGCTGGAGCGCCGCCAGCGTCGTGTCAATCGTCGCCTTCTGCTCGTCGGTCAGGTTGCCACTCTCGTAGAGGTTGGACAGCGCGTCCATCGTCCAGTAGCAGGATTCCGCCCAGTTCTCCGGCAGCTGGCAGTAGCCTTCCACCTTCACGCGCTCGCCCTGCTCGTTGCGCCGGGTCTTCGTCGTGGGGTAGAATACGCCATCCACCGGCTGTTCCTCGCTGAAGGTCGCGCTCGCCGTGCTAAGCTGATAACCGGCGTAGGTGTCCAACGTCAGCATCGGATAGTAGGGCACGAATACGCTCAGCGCCGCATCGTCCATCGACACCCATTCCACCGTGTCCGTCACACTGTCCTGCGCGGAAATCTGGAAGATATGCGTTTCCAGATTGCGGTTGGAGCCAATTCCGGCGATGTGGTAGTAACCCACCACGTCCGCCACCGTCCACGCCTTGTCCAGCGTGATGTTAGTGTACATCGGCACAACATTGCCGTCCGCATCCACGTTGGAAATGGTGTAATCCACCGCTTCCGGCGCGTCGCTGGCCGTCTGGGCATTAAAGTACTTCAGCGCGTCCACCATGCGGCTGTTCGCCTTCTGATCCGCGTTGTAGGAGGCCACATAGTCAATCGTGTTGGCTTCCTTATCGCCCACATAGGAACCGGCCTTTTCCGCCACAGCAATCAGGTCGGCGGAGGCAATCACATTCTCCGTGTCGTCCAGATCAATCATGCCGATCACGGACATGTTCGGCTGGGCAAACGCCATCGAATCGCTCAGCTTGACGGCCAGATACTGCGTACCGGAGGCATTCTCCACATACCAGACTTCCTGATCGTCCGCAATGAACACGCCGGAGCCGCCAGCGCAGCCAGCCGTGTCATAGATGCTCAGCAGCAGCGCCACCGCTTCCTTTGCCGTGGCGGCCTCGCTCAGCAGCACCGTGGTGATTTCCGCTTCTTCGATACCGGCATCCTGATAGGGATCGGCCTCGTAGATAGCACCGGAGCAGCCGATGGTTTCCGTCGCGCTGACCGTCAGCCCCTGATCGTTCGTGCCAGCCGCCTCATAGGGCGTGTGGGCATGATTGCCGCCGCAGTCCGGGCAGACGTTTTCCTGGCCTTCGCCGTTGTCATCCCGGAAAGCCGTGTAGCCGTAGCTGTCCTTCGTGAAGGTATACTGGAAGCCGTAGCAGCCCTGATAGACTTCACCGGCCGTATGCTTCCCGGCAGGCACGCTGTAATAAAGCTTGTTGTAGCTGTTGGAAATATCCTCCGAACGGGCGAACATCGTCGTGCCATCCGCCGTCAGATCCGAACCAACGTACACCGCCGTACAGGCCATTGCGTGCATGGAAGTCAGACACATGGCTCCGGCCACCGCCAGAGAACAAAGCTTCTTGAAGGAAAACATTTTCAAGCACCATCCTTTTTTGATTTACGAATGCATTGTACTGCATAACGATTCATTTGTCAAGCCCTTTTCGCATATTTATGCTGATTTTTTGCGAATTTTTCTGCATAAAACCGTTTTCGCAGTGAATAAGCTGCATAATTGAAGGGCAGACCCGTTTTTCAGGTCTGCCCCCACAGATGGATCAACTCAATGCCTGTACCGCCAGAATAACCACGCCCAGCACCGTCAAAATCACGCCTACAACCCGGTTCAGCGTCTCCGGTTTGGCGCGGTTGGCGATTTTCGCCGCAAGCTGCGCAAACAGCAGCGTGAACAGCACGCACAGCCCCAGCGTCCACCAGTCCGGCAGACCGCCAATGGTAAAGTGGCTGACCGCACCCGTCAGCGCCGTAAACGTCATGATGAACACGCTCGTGCCCACCGCCGTTTTCAGCTCATAGCCCATGACCGTGGTCAGAATCAGCAGCATCATCATGCCGCCGCCAGCGCCCACAAAACCACAGATCAGGCCGATCAGGCTGCCGCAGAGAATGGACTGCACCGCCCGCTTCTTCGCGCTGACGCTCTGCATCGCCTCGCGCGTGGTCATCACCGGACGAACGATGAACTTGATGCCCAGCAGCATGGTCATCAGCACGCTGAAGCTGCCCATCGTCCGGCTCGGCACCAGACTGGCCAGATAGCTGCCGACAACCGTCATCAGCAACACCGCCGCCATCATCAGCAGACCATTGCGAATGTCCAGATTCTTGTTTTTCCCATACGTCCAGGCGCTGGCGGCACTTGCCAACACATCGCTGGCCAGCGCAATGCCTACCGCCTCATAAGGATCCATGTGCAGGAAGGTAATCAGCATCGGGCTGATGACCGCCGCCGCACTCATGCCTGCAAAGCCGGTTCCAAGGCCGGCGCCTACACCGGCCAGCAGACAGACCAGTATCTTTTCCAGCAAAAAAACTCGCCCCTTTTCCGTTGCTTTCTTTGACAAACACGGACAGTATAACCGCACTTTGTGGACTGAATATGAACGCCTACGCCATCTGAAAAAATATCCAGTGTGCTTTCCGCAAAAGCTGCCTGCCGCTCCATTTTTTCCGGCGAAGCTGGCGCTTTGGGCGCATTCGGGGTACACTATGTGCATCCCACTTTTTATGGAGGCTCAAAACCATGTGCACCTGCATTCGTCTGACGACGCATGACCATTTTTTCGGGCGGAATCTTGACCTGGAATACAGCTATCAGGAGACCGTCGCCATCACACCGCGCCACTACCCCTTCCGCTTCCACAAAGCCGACACGGTCGTGCAGCATGATGCCATGATTGGCATGGCCTTCGTGGTGGACGGCTATCCGCTGTATTACGAGGCCACCAACGAGCACGGTCTGAGCATGGCCGGGCTGAATTTTCCGGCCAGCGCCGTTTATCATCCCGACCGGGCGGACAAAACCAATGTCGCCAGCTTTGAACTGATTCCGTTTGTGTTGTCCCAATGCGCCACGGTCGCACAGGCCGAAGCGCTGCTGCGCACCGTCAACATCACGCCGGACAGCTTCAATGAGCAGCTGCCAGCATCCCCCCTGCACTGGATGCTGGACGACCGGGAGCGCTGTCTGGTGGTGGAATCCACGGCGGACGGCCTGCACCTCTACGACAACTGGGCGAACGTCATGACCAACGAGCCGCCACTCCCCTTTCAGCTGGAAAACCTGACGCATTATCGGGCGCTTTCCCCCGAGGAACCGGAAAGCCGCTTTGCGCCCGGTTTGCCCATGCAGGTGGGTGGACGCTGCACCGGCGCTCTGGGGCTGCCCGGAGACTGGTCGCCGTGGTCACGCTTTGTCCGCGCGGCCTTCCTGGTCAATAACTCTGTCTGCGGCCACAGCGAAACGGAAAGCGTCGGGCAGTTTTTTCATCTGCTGGACGGCGTTGCGCATCCGCGAGGCTGTGCGCATCTGCCGCATGGGCATGAAATCACCGTCTACAGCAGCTGCTGCAATGCCGATACCGGTGTTTACTACTACACCACCTACGGCAACCGCCAGTTAAACGCCGTGCATCTGCATCATGCGCCGCTGGACAGCGATGCGGTTATCACCTTTCCGCTGCAAAAGGAAGAAAGTATCTGCCATCAAAACTGAGCGAAAACCCCGGACGACACACAACCTGTTGTCGCCCGGGGTCTGTTTTGCATTATTCAGCCATTCTCAGCGCTGCATGCTGTACTCAAAGTCGATTTCAATCGTCTCGATCTGCGCAATCGGCGCGTCGTTGCGGTTGATGGGGGTCGGCGTGGCACCGGCCAGATTGCCGCCGTGCATGCGTGCCGTCTTCGGGACGCTCGTCACCCACTCGTTGTACAGGTTCACGCGCGTGCAGAGACCGTCGTCGGACGTGGTGTAGGCACGTCCCTTGAGGCGGTACACTTCGCCGTTGATGCGCACTTCCTTAATGTCAATGACATAGCCGGGATAGAGCGCTTCACCGTTGCTGATGCCCAGCGCGCTGAACGCCACAGAGGCGGAATAGCCCTGCTCCGTACCCGTGAAGTCCAGACCGACGGTGTAAGTGCCTTCGCCGTCGATGATGGCGTTGGTCGCCACGATACCGGCGGAAATGTTGTCAGGATTGTAGGTGTCGCCCACGCTGTGCGTCAGCGACCAGCCACCATCGTTCCACATCAGCCAGGCCAGCGCCGTCTGATCCGTCACGACCACCGCATCCTTCTGGAAGGTCGCCGGAGCTTCCGCAATGACAGCTGCCATCGCGTCCGCCGCCGCTTTCTGAAGGTCTTCGTAAGCCTGACCGGCTTCGTTGGCGACCTGCTTCTGCTGATAGACCGCCAGCAGTTCATCGCTGGTGAATTGCAGCGTGGTGCGCTTGAAGAAGTCGCTGCAATCCCACAGGCAGTTGGTCAGATCGTATTTGGTGCAGGCATCCAGGAAGAAGGTGTGGTAGGCAATCGTGTTGTCCTTGTAGGTGTTCTGCTTGGGCAGCACCGCGTATTCACCAATCACCACGCCGTATCCGGCCTCGGTGAATTTGGTCATCTTCTTCATCTGGCCGTCCAGATACTCATAGTCGCTGACCGTGCCCCACTTGGTCGCGCTGACAGCGCTCTCCGCACCGCAGTAGGACCAGGGATCATAGTAGTGGACAGACACCAGCAGTTTGTTTTCCACCGTGTCCTTCGGCATCTGGAAGCGATCATCACAGGTCTGGTCGATGTTGGTGGAATAACCGGCAATCAGCAGGAAGCGGCTGGCGTTGTTGCCGCCCGTGGCGCGCACGGTGTCCACAAACACCTGATTGATCTCGTTGGTCAGCGCATAGCGCTCATCATCCGTCAGGTAGCTGACGACGGAGTCGTCGCAGTACAGCGTGGAGTTCTCGTCAAAGCGGCCACCCAGCTCCTCGTTGGCGCCCTCGAAAATCAGGTAGTCGGAGTAATCGCGGAAGCGCTCCGCAATCTGCGTCCACATGCCCTTGTAGGCTTCCATCGCCAGCGCACGGGTTTCCGCGCTCTCCGAGCCGAACATGCCGTACCAGCCGCCGTCCCAGTGGTCATTGAGGATGACGTACATGCCGGCATTGCGGGCGTAATCCACCACTTCGGCCACGCGCTCCATGTAGGCGCTGTCGATGGTGTAATCGCCCTCATACAGATGGGTGGCGTTGGTCATCCAGGCCACCGGAATGCGGATGGTATCAAAGCCGGAAGCCTTCATGCCATCAATCATGGCCTGCGTCGTCTTCGGCTGACCCCAGCTGGTTTCATAGCTCAGGGGGGAGTTGGTCTTGATGCCCACCGTGTTGTCGCAGGCTTCCAGCGTATTGCCCAGATTGGTGCCATTGCCCATCAGGCGCGTCAGCTCAATGGCCGTCAGCCCTTCGCGCATCACGCCGTCGTCCG
>CAZGKQ010000027.1:0-2146 GCA_964526125.1 uncultured Faecalibacterium sp. | reverse complement strand
CCTGGCGGTGTCCTCCGCCAGCACGCCCATGCAGGGCATCAGGAGCAGCGCCGCCAGCACGAGGCTGAAGAGGTGAATCAGCTGCTTTTTCATGGTATCTCTTCCCTTCTTGTCTGGCCGTTTTCCGGCCTGAACCGCTTTCAATTATAGCATCAGCGAAATCGTTTTGTCAATCATTCCATGTCACGCGCCCCATATTTTTTTGCCATATTCACCAACTTGTGCAGCGCTTTTTGTCCGTCTTCTCCGAAAAATCGTTTTCGCATCGAAAACTGGTTTTCGTTCCAATCTTTTCAATTAAAAACCGTTGTGCCTTCCTTTTTTGCAGAAAACTTTCGCTGCATCTATTGACAAAACGCAGGAAACGGGTATAATAAGCCTGATGCATAATGTTTGTTACAGAACATTGACAGAAGGAGTGTTTCGGATGCCACCAAAGCCCAAATGTACCCGGGAGGAAATCATTGCTGCCGCGTTGGAGGTCGTCTCTCAATCCGGCATGCAGTCGCTGACCGCCAAGTCGCTGGGACACGCGCTGCACACCTCCACCACGCCGATTTTCACCGTCTTCAACTCCATGCAGGAGATTCAGACAGCCGTTCGCCCGGCCGCGATGGCGCGGTTTGAAACCTACGCCCACAAAGCCGGTGCCCACATGCCGCTCTTCAAGCAGGTTGGCATGCAGATGATCCTGTTTGCCAAGGAGGAGCCGTGGCTCTATCAGCTGCTGTTCATGTCCCACAACAACGAGGTGCATTCCTTTGAGGACATTTACGCGCATCTCGGCTCCGTGGCGGAGGAATGTCTGGCCGCCATCCAGCACGATTACGGCCTTTCCGCTGCGGAAGCGAAGACGCTTTTTGAGCACAGCTGGATTCACACCTTTGGCATTGGCACGCTGTGCGCCACCGGCATGTGCAACCTGTCGGAAGAACAGATTTCGCAGATGCTGACGCAGGATTTCACCGCCATGATGATGCTGCTGAAATCCGCTACGAAGGAGGCATAACCGGATGACCGTGGATCAGATCCTTGCGCAGCGTTTTGGACACGACAGCATCCTCGCGCTGGCCACCGTTTCGAACGGTTTGCCGTCGGTTCGCTATGTGGATGCGCTCTGGCAGGATGATGCTTTTTACATCATTACCTACGAGTTATCCGGGAAAATGCAGCAAATTGCTTCACAGCCCATCGTCGGCCTTGCCGGGGAATGGTTTACCGGACACGGCATCGCCCGGAATCTGGGATGGTTTGGTCTGCCGGAAAATGCAGCCATCGCTCAGTCGCTCCGTCAGGCCTTTGCCGCGTGGATTGATAACGGCCACAATGATTTCAACGACCATCACACCATCATTCTTCAGGTAATGTTGACCGACTGCGTTGTTTTTGCCGATGGTGTGCGTTATGAAATGCCGAAGTCCAAATGACCGATGCGCCATCCCTCAAAAAACATATCAAACGGAGGACTTCTCATGGATATTACTTACCTTCACGAAAACCAGAAGTTCAACTACCGCGTCTGCGCCATGATTCTTTCCGGCAACCAGATTCTGGCCATGCAGGATGAGCGCTCCCCCTACTACTATCTTCCCGGTGGACGCGTCGCCCTGGGCGAAACGGCGGAACAGGCCGTTCTCCGCGAGGTGCAGGAAGAATTGGGCATCACGGCCAGCATCGTCCGCCCCCTGTGGCTGAATCAGGCTTTTTTCACCGAAGACATCGACCACCTGCACTATCATGAACTGTGCATCTACTTTCTGATTGATATTTCCGGCACGGATCTGCTCGCCCGTGGACAGAGCTTCACCCGGATGGAAGGGCGGCATACGCACCGCTTTGAATGGCTGGCCTTCGACCGGCTGGAGAAGGAATACTTCTATCCCCTCTTCCTAAAGAAGGATATTTTCCACCTGCCTGACGAATTCACCATCCGCACGGAAATCGAATAATCTTTTCTCCCCGGCACGCGGCAAAACCGCTCTGCCGGGTTTTGTTTTACCGAAAAAAAGCGCACGCAAAAAAGCGATACCGGGCTTTTTCAGCTCAGTACCGCTTTTATGTTGCCGATGATTCTGTTCTGCTTACTGGATGTTCAGATACAGCGCAGCATTCTCCGCCGTCATCGGAATCCAGGCCAGATCGTCTT
>CAZGKQ010000026.1:10333-13815 GCA_964526125.1 uncultured Faecalibacterium sp. | reverse complement strand
AGTTCAGCATCAAAGCTGCTTTTCAGGGCTTCGATCTTCTCATTCATGGAATGACTCCCTCCTTCAATATGAAAACAGAAAAAGCCCGTCCCATCAATTGTTGATGAGACGGACTGAAATCCGCGGTACCACTCGTCTTGCGGCAGTTATGTTCTGCCGCCGCTTTGGATGGGCGATAATGCAGCCCGGCATCCTGCCTTGTCAGCAGGAAAACTCACGGGACGAAGGTTCACAGCATACGCCCTACCGCCTTGCACCAACCGACGGCTCTCTGTCAGGGGGATGCAGCTGCTACTGTTTCCCGGTCATCGTTGTCGTTTATTTTGACGCTTTGCGCCAACGTGTCTATCTTACCATAGGTTGGCCGCTTTTGCAAGGGGAAAATGGATTTGGAAATGCATTTTAAGCCTGCCATGGAATCCGCATGTCCGCAAAAATTTTCTTGCTGTGGATGCCCTCCACGCGGCTGGCAATATCTCCTATTCACTAGCAGCAGGTCGACATCGCGCAGCCTGGAAAGCGCCCGCTCGCGGGCAAGGGGGGCGTGACAGATACAAATCGCTGATTCCCCCGATGGTCAAAGGGAAGCCTCCGTTCCTGCATAAAATGCTAACGGGCTGTGAAAACGTTGTCCGCGCCTTCACAGCCCCTGGGATTTATTCATATTCCACGCCGTCGCTGTAGAGGACAAGCTGGGGCGCTTCCTCGTTGTCGGAGAGATAGCGCCAGCATTCCTCACCGCCGGATGTGTCCACCAGAATGCTCCAAATTGCGCCGTTGTCAAAGCACAGCGTCACGTCGCCGATAGAATCGACCAGCACCGTGCGGATCAGAAAACGGTTGTCGATCCGGTTTAGCATCAGGTTCATTTCCGCAATGCGGTCATCCAGGCGATTGGCACCCGGATCGTCGCAGCGGTAGTCGTCCGGAATCATATCCTCCGGCAGCCCCTGATCGTTCCAGAGATTCCACATTTTCTCCGAGGGCTGGAAATAGTCGCTCCGCGCAAGCAACAAATCCCCGTCCTGAACGAGGCGGTAGTAGCATTGCAGATGTAGCGACTGCTCCGTCCTGTCGTCGTCGGTCAGGCTGCGTTCGCCAAAGCTCAGGCAGAGCATGTCCGAAATGCGTGTAAGCTGCAAAAGCGTGCAGCCGACCAGATCATTGAGCTTCTTTTGGACAAAAAGCATGTCCTTGTTGTTCATGTTGTTCCTTTCTTGCGAATGGAAATGCGAATAAATCAGAGATTCCTGAAAAATTTTCCAATGGTTTTGTCAGGCCGCGGTTACACCTGTTCCTCGAAGGCGGAGAGAACAGCCTGCGCCATGCCGTCCCGTTCGCAGTGCGCCCTGTGGCGGATGGGCAGCGTTCGCAGCGCCTGAACCTGCTGGGGGATGGGGCGGCCGGAGAGCTGCTCCAACGCTTCACAGCACGCGAAAGCATCCTTATCCTGCGCGGCAGCCTGACCGGACACGGCGCGCAGAACATCGGCAGCAAATTTATACGGGCTGGCGGTGGAAACAATGACCGTCTGCGTCGCATCGCCGGTCTCCTCGCGATAATGACGAAGGACGCGGCTGGCGACAGCGGTGTGGGTGTCCATCAGGTATTGATGCTGGGTGAAGACGCGGTGGATTTCGTCCGCGCATTCCAGATCGTCCGCACAACCGGCACCGAAGACGCTCAGCAGCCATTCCTTCCGCTGCTCGCCGATGGCGTAACTCTGGCAGTCGCGGAGCTGCTGCATCCAACGGGAGATCAGCAGGCTGTCGCGGTCGGCGCATTCAAATAGCAGACGCTCCAAATTGGAGGAGATCAGGATGTCCATCGAAGGAGACGTGGTCTTGAAGAACTGACGGCGCGTGTCGTAAATGCCGCCCAGGAAGAAATCGGTCAGCACATTGTTGCGGTTGGATGCGCAGATCAGCTTCTTGATGGGCAGACCCATGCTGCGCGCATAATAGCCGGCCAGAATGTTGCCGAAGTTGCCGGTCGGTACGACGAAGTTGATCTCTTCGCCGAGCTGAATGGCTCCTTCCGCCAACAGGTCGGCATAGGCGGAGAAGTAGTACACAATCTGCGGCACAAGACGGCCGAAGTTAATGGAGTTGGCGGAGGAAAGAACCCGACCACGCTCCTGCATCTGCTGATGGAAGCGTTCCGAGGCGAACAGCGCCTTTACGCCGGTCTGTGCATCGTCGAAGTTGCCGTTGATGGCAATGACGTGCGTGTTGTCGCCGCCGGTGGTGGTCATTTGCAACTTCTGCACGTCGCTCACGCCGTCGGTGGGGTAGAAGACGGTGCAGGAGGTGCCGGGAACATCCTTGAAGCCCTCCAGCGCAGCCTTGCCGGTGTCGCCACTGGTGGCTACCAGAATGGCGATTTCGCGCTCCTCACCGTTTTTCCGGGCGGAAAGCGTCGTCAGGTGAGGCAGAAGCTGCAACGCCATATCCTTGAAAGCAAGCGTCGGCCCGTGGAACAGTTCCAGCACATGCGTGGTGGCATCCAGGCGACGCGTGGGCGCAATGGCCTTGTCATCAAATTTGGAAGAAGCATAGGCGCTGTCGATGGCCTGAGAAAGCTCCTGAGCAGAAAAATCCTCCAGATAGCCGCGCAGGATGGTCAACGCACGTTGGCGGTAATCCATCTGAGTCAGTGCAGCGATCTCCTGAAGGGAGAGCTGCGGAAACATGGCCGGAACATAAAGGCCGCCATCGGGCGCAAGGCCACGCAGGATAGCCTGAGACGCAGTGACGCATGCGCCGCCGCGAGTGGAAATGAAAGACATGGGAATCACGCTCCTATCCGCATCGTATCGCAGAAAATCGGGGGTGGCGGAGGAAAAAACGGCAGAAAACCGCATATTCCCTCGTGTGTAGGCGGCCAAAAGCTGCACACACACGAAGGAATGCGTAAAAAAGAGAAAGGGCGGCGGCTCATGTCGTCCGCCGCCCACGGGGCTTTTGGTCAGAGAACCATCAGATGATGTAGCCCTTGCAGAAATCCGGCAGCGTCTCCGGATCGGCGCTGACAGACAGCACGAAGGTCATGTCGTGCTTCTGCGCGTACTTCTCAATGCTCTCGAAGAACCACTGAGCTTCAGTGATGTCGATCTTGATGAGCTTGAGGAAGGCATCAATGAACACATACTTGATGTCGTAGTTGCTGGCAAGCATGCCGCCCAGGAACCCCAGGAACATCTCTGCGCTGGCGACGCTGTATTCTTCCACGTTGACGAAACGAACCGCACGATCAACTTCATACATGTAGCTGTCGTTCTTGTCCAGGAAGACAACATTGCCGGAGCAGGTCTTGACCGAACTGTTGGTCATGTCGATGAGCCGCTTGGTTTTGCCGGAGCCCTTCTTGCCTGCGATGATCTGAATCATGGTAAACGCCTCCTTGAGAGTGAGTGTTTGTGAATCTATTATAAACCATTTTGCGCCCGGATGCAATGCTTCTGATGAATTTCCTTTGTATTG
>CAZGKQ010000026.1:0-10233 GCA_964526125.1 uncultured Faecalibacterium sp. | reverse complement strand
TCCCAGCGGTCGATGCGGTCGATTTTGCCGCGCAGGGCGACGCGCCGACCGTCGTGCAGCGTCAGGATGATGGGTGGTAGGCCGTTTTCTTCCCCGAAGGTGACTTCCTGCCCGATGGCGTGAAAGCGGCTGTGCTGCGCGTGATGCGTGAACATCCAGGCCGCCCGGTGAACGGTGCGGCGGTATTTTTCGCCCTGAAGGCGAAGAGACGGCGTTTCGCTCAGAGGTCCGGTCGCCCACGAGGCGGTTAAAGGCAAAAGTACTTCGTCCATCAGCGCGTGAATCTTCTCATCCGGTAAATCGGGGAAGGACGGATCTTTCAGCGCAGCAGCGGCGTAGCCTTCCATTGCGGCATGGTAGAAATCGCCCACGTCCGCCGGGTCAAAGGCATATTCCCGGCGAATGACCGGCTTCAATCCGTAATTGACAAAATGGCGATAGGGACATTGCGCAAAGCCTTCCAGACGGCTGATGGACACTTTGTCCTGCGTGAAAAGGCGGCGCGTGTAGGTCATGGGCAGGAAGGCATCCGTACCGTGGGCATTCAGGGCGTGCAGCACGGCTTCTGTGCGGTCGTGCCACTCCGGCGAATGCCACAGCCAGCGCAGCGCATCCAGCCACATGGGCGCAAGCGGCTGCCGGGAATCCAGCGAATGCCGCAGCTGTCCCGGCAACCCGGCCAGCGCCATCGCCGGGGAAAGGAGCAGCGTGTCATCTGCCGTCACGCCGCCTGTGATTTCCAGATCGGGGAAGATGTTATGCAGATCCTCCACCAACCCGGCCGGTCGCAGCGCACTGCCGTCCTGACTGCTCTGGGAGAAGGTGATGGTCAGGTACTTGTGGGGCAGGGAAAGCGTGCGGTAGAAGTCGGACAGGCGCAGGGCGGCTGTTTCCTGTCGCGTCAGGCCGACGGCGCGGTGCATGGCATCCGAGAGCGTGCGCTGCTCGCTTTCCGTCAGCAGCGATTCGGCGGTACTGGTCATGACACCGTCCTGCATGCCCATCACCAGCAGCGCGTCCAGCTGGCCTGTCATCAGATGGCCTGCTTCGCCGATCATGACGGTGTCGGGTTGGGGCGGCAGGGCGGAGATGGTGGCTCCCGTCAGCCCGGCTTCCATAAAGCGTGCCAGATCCCGGAGGGCGGTGCGCTGTGTCGCAGCAGAAGGGGCTTTGTCGCCTGATGTCCCCAAAAGAGCGTGGAGCTGATCCAGCAGCGTCATCAGCAGCCGCCACACCTGTCGATTCTGCGAGGCTTCCGCCTCCATCCCTCTGTCCAGCAGTGCTTTTTCGCGCGCAAGCAATCGGTCGTATGCGGAAATGTCTTCTAGAAAGCGGAAAACTGATTCTACCGAATCCGCCGGGCTGGAAGCAGCGCGCAGGGCACGACGGAGCTGCTCAACAGGCTCAATCAGGCGCTGGCGAAGCGGCTCCATGTCGGCGGCCTGATCGCCGAGCGTAAAGGGCTTGAGCCACTTTCCGCGTGCAATGCCGAATTCCACGGCGTAATTTTCCAGCAAATCAGCTTCCTCCTGCGAGAGGAGGGAAAAGCCGCTTTTGGCCATTTGCATCACATCATTGAGCAGATAGCTGTGGGCAAGGCAGCGCAGCGCCCCCAGCAACATGCGGCTCAGGCCATGGCGGACGGCGCTGTCCTTGCGCGCCTGATAGCAGGGAATCCCGGCGCTTTGCAGCGTGACAGCCAGTATGCCGGGCAGATTGCCTGTTTCGGCGACCATGACGGCCATCCGCTGCCAGGGAATGCCCTGCTGATGCCATGATTGAAGCGTCTGGGCAGCATAGGCGGCTTCAGCGTGAGGATTGGCGGAAGCATGAACCTGCACCGCATCCGCATTGGTCGGAAAATCAACGATTTTGCGCGTGAAAAGGTATTTTTCCAGATGTCGAAGCGCTTTGTCGCGTGTTTCGTCCTCTTCGGGCGGCCAGTAGACCCATTTGACGCTTTGGCCACTCTGGCGGAGGCAATCGCTCAATTCTGCGGCACTGCGGCGCTGGGAAAGGAAGATGCGACCGTCCTCCGCCTCGCTGCGATCCATCGTGAACGCGACGATCATTTCGGCGCAGTCCCGGGCGGCGGCAGTCAGCAGCAGACAGAGCGGTGTGGGCAGCATGTCAAACTGCCAGACGAATACGGCTGCGTTGCGCGTCAAGCCGCTGACGGGCAAACGCTCCACCAGTTCCAGCTGCTGTGTGGTTTCATCCGCAAAGCGCTGGGAAATCAGCTGCTGATAGGTTGCCCACAGCAGCGCCAGATCGTGCTCCTTGGCGCGGAGAGCGCCGGAGGGCAGGGAAGCCGCATGGGTCTGCAACGCTTCAGGGGTCAGGCTGGCACGCTGAAAATCGCCCAGCAGCGCCGAAAGCTTTTCCGGCAGACCGGGAGACTGAACGACGCGGCGATAATAAAGCAGCTCCTCCTGACAGAGGGAAAGCGCCTGTGACAGCGCCATGCGGCGACCGGCTTCATCCAGCGGCGCGAGCGGCGAATGACCGGCCATCTCCCGGATTTTTCGTCCCAGCCGCCGGGGGGAAAGCACATCCAGATCTATCAATCCCGGCAGTTGCAGCGCGGAAATCAGCTCCCGTTCAGCCTGCAGGGTGTATTGCTCCGGCACCAGCAGCAGCACGCGCAGCCCCTGAGCGCGGCAACGGCTGATTTCGGCAAAAAGGCGTTGCTGCGTCTGTCCGGCGCGTGCCCCCCAGATTTCGATTCTGCGCATGCGCATTCCTCCGTTTCGTGTGGTCTGACTTCAATCAGATTATATCAGATTCTGCTGGAAAGCGCCAGTGGAGAAATTGACAGGAGTGGGGAAAACGTGTGGAAAACTTTTTTGAATAATGCTATAATGACTGTGAGCGAAAATCACCACGCTCACAGCCAGACACATCGCAAAGGAGCAGACATCATGAGCAATTTCCACGCAAAACCCGTTCGCCGCGGCGCACACAGCGCGTCTAAAACGCATCCGCATTCCGAAAAATTGACGATGAAGCCCCAAACAGGCATCACGAAGCGTCCGGCAAGGGAAATGCGCTTTGTCTGTCCGGTAGCGGCCAGATGTGGCGGATGTCAGCTGACGCAGCTTTCCTATCCGGAGCAGCTGGAATGGAAGCAGCGGCGCGTGGAAGCGCTGCTGGAAGGGCTGTGCGAAGTGCGGCCAATTCTGGGCATGGACAACCCGTTCCACTATCGAAACAAGGTGCATGCCGTGCTGTCGGTGGATAAAACCGGGCGGCCTGTCAGCGGTGTCTATGCGCAGGGGACGCATCGAGTCGTGCCTGTGCGCCACTGCCTGATTGAAGACAGCCGCGCCGATCGCATCATCCAGACGATCGTTGCCATGCTGCCGCACTACAAACTGCGCGTCTACAACGAATATACGCATCGTGGTTTTCTGCGCCATATCCTGATTCGCACAGGCCATGTGACGGGGGAGATCATGGTGGTGCTGGTCGCGACCAGCCTGGAATTTCCGGGCAGGAAGGCGTTCGTGCAGGAGCTGACGGAGCGCCATCCGGAAATCACCACCATCGTCCTGAACCTGAACCAGCGCGAAACGAGCATGGTGCTGGGAAAGAAGGAAACGGTGCTCTACGGCGAGGGGTTCATGGAGGATGAGCTGTGTGGCAGGCGCTTCCGCATCAGTCCGCAGAGTTTTTATCAGGTCAACGCGAAGCAGTGCGAGGTGCTGTACCGCACGGCAATTGAGGCGGCGCAGCTGACCGGCCGGGAGACGCTGCTGGATGCCTACTGCGGCACGGGAACCATCGGCCTTTGCGCATCAGATGGCTGCGCGAAGGTTATCGGTGTGGAGCTGAACGCGGAGGCCATTCACGACGCGAAGGAAAACGCCCGGCGCAACGGCGTGGACAAGGCACGATTCTATTGCGACGATGCAGGTCGCTTCATGGTGAAAATGGCGCAGGAAGGCGAAACGCCGGATGTGGTGATGATGGATCCGCCGCGCGCCGGGAGTGACATGAAGTTCCTGAACAGTGTGCTGACGCTCAAACCGCCGCGCGTGGTGTACGTCTCCTGCAACCCGGAGACGCTGGCACGGGATCTGCGGGTGCTGGTGGAGGGCGGCTATCGGGCGGAATATGCCGTGCCGGTGGATATGTTCCCGGGGACGGAGCATGTGGAGACGGTATGTTTATTGTCCAAACTTCAAAATCGGCAGCATCATGCGTGAGAAAGGCAACGAGCTGGCTATCGAAGAAAGTGAGGACACATGGGATGAAGCAATCCAACGAAGCTGCAAAACTGCGTCAGCAATTCAAAAGAAATAACACAAAAAACTATATTTGTGCGCTGAGTGGTAAGGTGATCTTTGCGGTCATGACCGTCAGTTTGAGCTTGTTATTGACTTTTTTCATTGAAGCTGTCGAATATAAGAGCATGGAAAAACTGACGATGGGTTGGTGCGCTTGCGGTGTTTTCCTGGTCGCTAATCTTGCAAACAGTATGTTTCGGCGCAAGTATCAGAACGCCTATTTGCGGAATGCATTGACACAATTTAAGAACCATGTTTTTGAGCAGATACTGAAACAGCCTATTGCAAACTATGCAAGCGGTGATACTGGAAAATTTATATCCGCATTTTCTAATGATCTCAATTCGATAGAACAGCACTATTTGATTGGTGAGTTAAGCCTTTTTGTTGAGATAATCAGTTACATCATCACCTCAGCCTATTTACTGTTTATGAATTGGGAATTGGGGTTGATTCTGATCCTTTCTTCGCTAATCGCCATCGGTGTATCTTTTGGTTTTGGCAAAAGAATTGTTAAACACGAAACGGAATCCTCTGAAAAAGCATCCAGCTTTGTTTCACAGACAAAAGATCTGTTAAGTGGCCTTGCTGTGATCAAGAGTTTTAAGGCAGAAAAAGAGATAATGGATGTGTTCAGCAAAAAGAATGTTGAGCTTGAATCAACGAAGCAGCAGCGCAGGACATCGAATGACACGGTTTCCATGGTCAGTAATATTTCATCCGTCGTGGTAGCGTTCTTATTTATGTCGGCAGGTTTTTTACTTGCTTTCAATGGACGGGTAAGTGTTGGCATTATTATTGGCTTTTATGAAATAAGCGGCAATATGCTCAGTCCAATTCGTTCACTTGGAACGCTTATTTCAAATCGACGTGCTGCGGATGCTTTGATTGACAGAATTGGTGCTGAATTGGAGAATACCAGCGATGACGCACACCCCAAAAGTGAATTGCGGTCGGCACCGCAGGAAATTATACTTGATGGACTTTCTTACGGGTATAATGAGAGCATAACCGTTCTGAATCATGTTACACACAAATTTGAAAGTGGAAAGAGCTATGCACTTGTTGGTGCAAGCGGCAGCGGAAAATCCACGCTGCTTAAAATATTGATGGGCTTTGCGACCGGTTATTCCGGCACGGCAAAATACGGAAATGTGGAATTGAAAGATATTGACCCGGAACAACTGCTGGAATACATATCGATCATCCAGCAGGATGTGTTTTGCTTTAACAGCTCTATTGAGGAGAACATCACCATGTTCCGTTCTTTCCCCAGGAAAGAATTGGAGATCGCAATACAGAAGGCCGGATTAAGTGAGTTGTGTGCTGAAAAAGGCAATGACTATCTGTGTGGCGAGGGTGGATGTAATCTGTCTGGTGGTGAACGACAGCGTGTGTCTATTGCAAGATGTTTCTTGAGAAAAACCCCCATCATCCTGGTAGATGAAGCAGAAGCAGCGCTCGATAATGAAACCGCAAACGCTGTATTGCAGACAATCCTGAATATGAAGGATACAATGCGTATCGTGGTTACGCACCGCCTGGATGCGCCTGTCATGCGTCAGTACGATGAAATACTGGTATTGCATAATGGCAAGATTGAGGAAACCGGAACCTTTGAGGAGTTGTTGGAGCAAAAAGGTTACTTCTATTCGCTCTATCATATTTCACAGTAATCATTGGCTGTTTGGGGGGCAGAATGGAATGGAGGACATTATGAAAATCGCCTTGACGGATGCGTTGCCGGAACTCGCACAAATCAGGCACTGGACGCAGGAAATTGGCATCGACGGGATTATCTGACGGAGGAAATTGATGATGGATATGAAACAGAATATCAACGGACATTACATAAGGCTCTGCGAGCGCATGAATATTTCCGTCAGCGTGCAGACGACGGACGAAAGCAGCAGGCCGATACAGGAAATCAGAGAAGAAAACGGTTCTTATACAGTGCTGTTAAACACCCGGCATATCTCCGACGACGATTACGAAATGTATCTGGGCTACAACATCAGAAAGATCCTTTTACCGAAGCTGCACCTTGAAACGGAACGACTCATACTGCGTCGCTTCCGTCTGGATGACGCCAACGACTGTTTTGCATGGATGTCCGACCCCGAAGGCAGCTTCATGGACTGCTGTGCGGCGTTTTCCGAAATGGACGAGGAATATGAAAAACAGATGGCGTTGTTTGCGGAAAGAGAATGGCAGTATGTCATCGTTTTGCGCGAAAGCGGCAAGGTCATTGGCACGGTTCACGTTTTTGACGATGATTCCCGTGCCGTTGAAACAAAGGAGATCGGATACGCGGTATCGCCGTCCTGCCAGCGGCATGGGTACGCATTTGAGGCTCTTACTGCGCTGATCGGTTTGCTTCAGAATGAACTGTGTACAGAGCTGGTCACGGCCGGTGTGCTTGCGGAAAATACAGCTTCCATAAAGCTCCTTGAAAAGCTCGGATTCCAGAAAGAGGGGCTCAGACGGAAATGTATCTGGCATGAAGGGCTGAATCAACCGGTGGATCTTATCTATTATTACAGGGACAGGTAAACGGCGAAAGGGTCAGAAAGGTCGATATTTTCAAAGAAGTAACTTGATATGGGGTGTCTGATGTGGCTGAAAAGAAAAATGAAATCAATATCTGTTCCAGCGCAGCGGAATATCTGACCTATGTTGCTTCCGTCGGAGAACAGGAAGACAGCATCGAAATGCGTTATGAGGACGAAAACATATGGCTCACGCAAAAAATGATGGCGACGCTGTATGATGTGGATGTGCGCACGATAAATGACCATATAAAGAAAGTGTATCATGATTCGGAGTTAGAAGAAGCGGCAACTATTTGGAAATTCCGGATAGTTCAAACAGAAGGCTCGCGTCAGGTTCAAAGAGAAATCAACTATTACAACCTTGAAGCATGGAAGGGAAGCGTTTACGCAAGGAGGAACACATGAAAATTGCTCTGGCTGCGGTAAAAATCGTTGACCGGGATATTTCCCACAACCTTTCGCAAATGCACCGCTGTATGGAAGAAGCGAAAGCGAACGGCGCGGATCTCGTCTGCTTTGGCGAAGCGTTTTTGCAGGGATTCAGCGCCCTGTCGTGGCGGTATGAGGAAGACCGGGAAATTGCATTGACGGCCTCGTCGCCGGAACTCACGCAAATCAGGCGTTGGACACAGGAAATCGGCATTGACGTGCTGTTCGGCTATAATGAGCGCGCGGATGAAACCATTTATTCTACCTGCGAGCTGGTGGCGGATGGACAGGTTGTGCATCGCTATCGCCGCATTTCAAAGGGCTGGAAGGAATATTGGCGGACGGATGCACATTACCGGGAAGGAGAAAGCGTCGAAGCGTTTGACTACAGAGGCCACCAATGCGTTATCGGGCTTTGCGGCGACCTGTGGGATTTCCCGGAGAAATTCGCCCTCGGCGAGGAGCTGCTTTTCTGGCCGGTCTACGTCAGCTGGACAGAGGAGGAATGGGAAAACGGCGGTAAAACCGAATATGCGCAGCAGGCCGGACTGTGCTGCAAAAATACGCTGTATGTCAATTCCATCTGTGATGGCGATGCCTTCGGTGGCGCGGCGCAGTTCCTGGATGGCAGCGTGCAAAGCGAGTGGCCGCTTTTCCGCGAAGGAATGCTGTATGTAACGATTTGAGCAGAAAAGTAAAGAACGCAAAGGAGGCACTCAACCAATGATGCAATTCGGTATGCCGACCCTGATTGAAAACAGCACGCTGGACGAAAACATCACCCTGTGCAGGGTGCTTGGCCTGTCGTTTATCGAGTTGAACATGAATTTTCCGGAATATCAGCTGAATCAGCTGGAAAACTGGGAACGCTTCGCCGAAAAGGCGGATGCTGCCGGGATTTACTACACCATCCACCTCGATGAGAATCTGGACGTGGCGGATTTCAACCCACTTGTCCGCCAGGCGTATCTGGAAACGGTGCGGCGGACGATTGAAGTGGCGAAAAAGCTGGTTGCGCTCAAAAACCGGCATGGCGACAGGACGCAGCCGATCACGATCAACATGCATATGAATCACGGCATTTACATCACCCTGCCGGATCGGAAGGTACAGATGTACGAACGGAATTTCGACACCTATATGGCGGCCTTCCGGAATTTCATCTGCGCCTGTGAAGCGTGGATTGGGGAGGCCGATGTGAAAATAGCGATTGAAAACACATC
Source organism: uncultured Faecalibacterium sp. (assembly GCA_964526125.1). Lineage (GTDB taxonomy): Bacteria > Bacillota > Clostridia > Christensenellales > Aristaeellaceae > UBA11524. The sequence continues at coordinate 1,740 of CAZGKQ010000026.1, read as the reverse complement.
AGGCTTCCGGGAATATGAAAAATGCGCGATCGAAGAAATGCTGAAAAGCGACTGTTTCGTGCTGACGTGGGATATTGGGCATTCCAAAGCCCTTGGGGAAAGCGATGTGCCGTTCATCCTGTCGCATCGGGACAAATTGAAGCATTTTCACATTCACGATGGCAGGGAAAATCCGCCGAAAAATCATCTGGCGCTGGGGGATGGCGAGATTGGATTGGCGCAGCGGCTGAAGCTGGCCGAGGCGTGCCATGCCCGGTGTGTGTTGGAAACCAAGACGATTGCGGCGCTGCAAAAATCGGTGGCATGGCTTGAGACGATAGCGGAAAGCAGGGAAACATGAAAATTGCAACGTACAACATCTGGAATTCGGAGCAGGGAATGCCCGAAAGAGCGCAGCACATCCTGCTGGAAATCAGGAAAACGGAGGCGGATGTGATCTGCCTTCAGGAGGTGCCGCATCAGGCCATGGCCGAAGAGATGGCACAGGAGGCCGGTTATCCGGTCTGCTTCTTTGTGCCGTATCCGCAGGAGGCAGAAGGACTGTGCATCCTGAGCCGGATGCCGCTGCGGAAAAAGATTTCCTGCATGGAGACGGCCAACGCCATTTTCGCTTCCTTCACGCAGGGGGGAAAGCAGATTGGCGTGCTGAATCTCCATCTGCCGTGGGACAGTGCGCTGGAACGGGAACGGCAGATGGTGGCGCTGGTATCTTCCGCCGCGCTGGAAGCATGCGACGAGGTCTACATGGCTGGTGATTTCAACTGCACCGAAACGGCGGATGTGCAGCGCTTCCTGGATGGCGAGTGCACCCTGCAGGGGCAGGAGGCGAATCCGCGCTGGTTTGATCTGGCCGCCTCGGATGCGCAGAGACGTGGGACAAAACCGGTTTGTACGCTGAACTTTCTGGAAAATCCACGCTTTCAGCGCAATGTGCGCAACACGATTGAAGTGAACGCCCGGTATGATCGGATTCTCCTGCGCAATCCCTATCCGCATGATTTTCCGGTGCTGAAAAGCTGCACAGTGTTTGGCCAGACGGTGTATCCGGAAACGCAGCTGGCCGCCAGTGACCACTATGGGGTTCTGGTGGAAGTGGAAGAAACATGAGCAACCAAAAACGCCTTCGCTCAGACGGGTTGTCGTGTGGGCGAGGGCGTTTTTTCAGGTGAAAGACGGAATCAGTCAGGGGGTGAATCGGAAGGCTGCCCCTGCGTCAGAATGCTGACATACGGGCGCTCTCCGGCCAGTACCTCGTCGTAGAAGCCCTGTTTCCAGTCGATGAAGGCGATGCTGTCTTCCAGCTCCTGAATGGTTTGCAGCAGGGAAGCACGTTTGTGGGTCAGCATCTCCTTCCGCTGTGGAATGGTGGAAGCGCCTTCGAGACAAAGCGCCACATAATGTTTCATTTCCTGAATGCTCAGGCCGCATTTTTTCAGGCAGGTCAAGTTCTTGATCCACTGCACGTCCGCTTCATCGAAAATGCGGCGATTGTTGCTGTCCCGTTTCACATGGGGAATCAGCCCTTCGTTGCAGTAATATTTCAGCGTCTGATACGTCATGTTCAATTCCCGACAGACTTGCATCATGGTGTACATGCTGTTTTTCCTCCGAAAAGAAGCAATATGGGTGAACCGGTTGTTGCTATCGGTTCCGACAGGTTGATTATACCATGATTTCGGAAAAAAGCAAGATTTCCGAAAAAAACGCTTGACCGATAGTAACAACCGTAAGGTATAATCA
>CAZGKQ010000025.1:7764-13919 GCA_964526125.1 uncultured Faecalibacterium sp. | reverse complement strand
CAGGATCAGGTTCCAAACCATGTAGGCATTGCCGCAGATGGACGGTGCATAGAAGATCAGCGTCAGGAAGGTGCGCATGCCGCGGTTGAACTCGTTGATGATCCACGCGAACAGCAGGCACAACATGTAACTGACCGGGCCGGTGATGACGGCGAAAATCAGCGTGTTCTTCAGGGAAATCACGAAGATGTCGTCATCCAGCAGGAGCTTGACGTAGTTCTGCCAGCCGACAAACTCCGGTGTCTCCAGCATGTTCCAGTCCGTGAAGGATACGCCGATGGCCATCGCCACAGGCAGCACCGTGAAGAGGAAGAACAGGATGAAGTACGGTGCCATCAGCAAATACGATGCGCGATGCTTCCAGATGGTTTTTCCAAGGGAAGTACGCTTTGCTTGCACCGCAGGCATTTTGACAGTGCTCATCTTACTCCTCCTTTACCGTGTCCTCCGCCTGATGGAGCGGCAGACCGAATTCCGTGCGCTTGTAATTGATTTCCGCATTGATGTAGTAAACCTTGTCCATCAGGGCTTCACGCGGCGTGGTGTTGTTCGTCGCGGTGTCCGTTGTGATGGTGTAGAAGGCATTGTTGATGTTACGCCAGGTGTAGTATCCACCCGGCACCTGCGGAATGCCCTGCACATATTCCATCTGCTCCACCAGTGCGCGGTAGTCGCGGATGGGCCAGGACAGGTTCGCCAGCGCTTCCACATTGGCCGTGGCCACACGCGCCGACGCACCCATGAGCGATTCCATCTCGCGGCCATAGAGCGTCTGCGTCTCCGTGCTGGTCCACCACTTCAGGAATTCCCAGCTCTCGTCCGGATATTCCGTGGCGCTCATGATGATGTCCGCCAGACCCGTCGAACCGGTGGCACGGTTGATGCTGCCATCCTCCTGCACCGTGCCCGGAACCAGCGTGAAGTCCCACAGACCCAGAATGTCCGGCGCAGAAACCTGCAGGTTGTTATAGGTCGTGTAGTCCGAAATGATGATGGGGCATTCGCCGGTACGGAAGCGTTCCTCGGCGGAGGTCGCCTTGTCCAGCTTGTAATCCGTGTAGTATTCACAGTAGCGCTTGAAGACGTTGATCGCCACGTCTTCATCCAGCGCCGAAGCCGCATCGTCATCGGTGTAGTAGCGTCCGCCGCTCTGGAAGAGCATCATCGCGAAAACCTGCTCGGAAGGCAGCATGCCGAATTCCATCTGGTTCTTGCTCAGGATGGACATGGCCACCTTCACTTCGTCCCACGTCTGCGGCACTTCCAGACCGATTTCGGCCAGAATGTCCTTGCGGTAGAACATCATCAGCCACGTCTGCGTATCCGGCAGCGCATAGGTCGCTCCATTGAAGGAGAACGGCACCAGCGCACTCTGGTTGAAGCGCGTCGCCACTTCTTCAAAGTCGGCAAACTGGGTCAGATCCAGCACGGCGTTGCGCAGACCGTAGTTGACCGGCGTATCGTTGCCCGTGTTCAGCACCGCACCGGCAATGCCGTTGGTATTGGCGACCTGAATCGCCACGTCGGGGCCTTCGCCGGAGAGCGTAGCACGCAGCAGCGTGTTCATATCTACCAGCTGCACGTTGACGGAGATGCCCGTCTGCGGCGTGAATTTCTCGTCGATCAGGGACTTGATGACGTTGGCCTGATCGCGACCGGTACCAATCCACAGCGTCAGCACCACGTTTTCCGTATCCGATTCGGCGACGTTACCGACCTTGTTGTAGTCGATGATGAAGGAGTAGTACAGGCGCTCCGCCTCATGCACGATGCTGTCCCACCAGCCGGAATTATCCAGCTTCGGCTCGACATCCGCGGAATGAATATAGAAGCGATCCACCTGCAGCGGCTGATCCAGCACCTGCGTAATCCAGTTACCGCAGGCACGGACGTTGGTCTTGAAGGAAGACAGCACTTCGGTGAAGCGCTCCTGATCCTCAATCAGCTCGTCCAGCTGGTCGGTCATGGTGCGCAGCACGGTCAGCTTGTCCGAATCGTTGCCAGCCGTCTTTTCCAGCGCCGCAATGGCCAGGTCAATGTCCGCCTGCACCGCACGCAGTTCGCCTTCCAGCTGCGGCAGCGAGGCCGTCAGCTGATAGTCGCGGTACTGGTCGGGAGCCACGCCGGTGATGTAGATCACCTGACGGTAGATGTTGTTCAGCTGCTGCACGCAGTCCTGCACCTGTGCAATGATGTCGGCCATTTCGCCCAGCACCACTTCCATGCGCAGGGTATGCTCGCCAGCGGTCAGGTAAATGCGGTAGGGCGTTCCTTCCTCGTCGGAGAGCGTTTCCATGCGCCAGGTCTGAGAGTAGGAGAAGGGCTGTGCGCTGAATTCTTCAAAGGGGACTTCGCCGTCGATTTCGATCTTGCGGTACACGTCGATGCCGCGAACAAAATTCTGCTTGTCCACCATCGTCAGCTCGTAGTAGCCATCCTCCGGCACTTCAAACTGCCATTCAATCCACTGTCCGGCGCTCTTCCAGCTGCTGCCGATGGAGTTATTCAGCAGATACCGGGTGGACATGGGATAAACCACCGCGCTGGACTGATCCTGCACGGGATAGAGCATCTGGGAGGAGGTCTTCACCGCGTTTTCCGCCTCGAAGCGAACGGAAACGCCCGTGGTGTCCTTCTGCCCTGCCGCATCGTCAGCTGCCTTCACGTCCGCATAGGCGGCCGGACGCTCGCTGTTGGACAGCGTGATGGAGCGCAGCAGCATCGGTTCGCGCATGGACAGCAGCGTCAACGTGTGCTGCCCTTCGCTCAGGTAAATGCTCAGTTCCTCGGAGATGTAGCCGTTGGAGTCATGCAGACCACGGGTGCACCATTCCGGCTTTTCCACGGGAGAGGGCTTCAGGTCGTTGCCCTGATTGTCCTTGTCCCACTGCCGGAGGGTCACGCCGTTTTCATCCGTGTAGCTTTCAAACGTACCGTTAATCCACACCCGGTTGAATTCCACCAGCGCCAGCTCGTTGTAGGGCAGCTGGCCATCCACGAAGAAGGCACGCTGCATGGCGCTGTTTTTGCCTTCGCAGGGGTAATAGAGCAGCGACAGGTCGTACAGACCGGCCTCATCCACCTCAATCACCCATTCCACCAGAGATTCTTCTCCGGTCAGGACACTATTGCCTTCCATGCCCTCATAGTCCGCCAGAATCTGCGGCTGGGCGGCCACACCGGCATCCTCGTAGCGCACGAAGGTATCGGCATCAACCGTAATGGTCACATTCGGCCTCTGCGCATCCTCGTTTGCCTCCAGATAATCCGCGTAAGCCGGAATCGAATCATCAATGGAGTATGTGCTGACGATCTGCTGGTAATCCGCATTCGTCAGGGACGTTCCGCCCACGACTGTGGTTGTCCCGGTGGGCATTTCCTCTGCCAGCGCAGCGCCGCAAAGCAGCAGCAGTGCCATCACCAGAGCCAACAGCGACTTCTTTCCGCTCAACACTGTTCACCATCCCATTTCACGTTTTTATTTAGACTAAACAGGAAGCTGTTTTACTGCGCCGACTCCTCCCTGAGCGGATAGTTCCGCAGATCAGGCAGTTCCTTGCGCGTAATCACCACATCGCTCTTGTAGGCTTTTTTCAGCATGGACTTTTCCGTGTACGTTTCGCCATACTGGTTGAAGCCTGCCGTTTTCAGGACGAAATCGCCGCACCAGGTGCACCAGTAGCTCCACATGATGTTATCTCGCTGGAGCTGCTCCGGATCGGGAATGCAGCCATTCTCCGACAGGGTGATGATTTTGCGTGTATCCGTATAACCCAGCGCCTTGATGAACCGGGCAGCCTGTGATGTGTACTGATGCTCGCCGGGATAAATGTCCTCGCCGATGATGTCCACATATTCGTCGCCCGGGTACCACGCCGCATCCTGACCGTTCCAGACCCAGATCAGGTTGTTCAGGCCGTGGACATTGGTCAGCCGGTCATACATCAGCTTATACAGCTTCAGGTACGCATCCGCCCCGGACGCGCCCCACCAGAACCATCCGCCGCTGGCCTCGTGCAGCGGTCGCCACAGCACCGGCACATCCGCATCCTGAAGGCGCTTGAGCTGCACGGCGATGGCATCAATGTCATCCAGCAGCATCTGATAGCCATCCGGGTCTGCACCGTTCATGGCCTTGGCCAGGTCGAATTTCGTTTTGTCCGCATAAAACGTGGACCAGAGATCGTTCTTGTCATATCGTGCATCCGGGCACCAGTGCCAGCAGAGCGTCACAATGCTCGGAAGCGCCGTTTCTCCGGACGGGTGCCAGGCCTCAATGGCCAGCTCCACCACATTGGAATGATCGCCTTTTGCCACGCGCGCCGGTGAATAGGAGAGCAGATCCATGCCCACCACCGCCGCGTAGGAGCCGCCGGTTCCGCGCCAGATTGCCGCATTGTCAATGCCATAAGCGCCTTCCTGACACTGCTGGCCAGAAAGCACCGTCTTGCCGTACTGGTCGCACAGGTAGGTCATCAGGCGCTTTGCGCTTTCCGTCGCGTTCGGATTCACCAGCGTCGGCTCCACGTCGTACACATCGTCCGGCAGCGGCGCAGCCTTGCGGATGCTGAAGGAGTCAATCACAATCCAGCCGTAGCTCGTCGTGATGGAAATGGTATTGTCCCCTTCCTCCAGCCACACATGCGGTACAGTCTGCTCCGACCAGTTGCCCGTGCTGGTGGTGATGTCGCCCACATGCTGTCCGTTCACGTTCAGGTCATTGATCTTCGTTCCGCTGCCCTTGACCGATGAACGGACAATCACGTCGTAAAGACCAGCCTCCTGCACATGGATCGTTACCTCCACACCGTCCCCGGCATGTTCCAGACCGGACACGGATGCGCCTGTCGGGGAGATCTTCGCCTGTCCCAGTAGCGTGCCATCCTCCGCCTCCACTGTTTGCAACACCGGACGCTCCTCTTCTGCCATGACCCGGGCAGGGACACTGGTCAGGATCAGGCTGGCTGCCAACATCGTGAGCGCTGCTTTTTTCCATGCGCCCTTGCGCTTTCCGTCCTTGCTCATTTACCGTTACTTCCTTCTTGTTAGTCTTCCATTAGCTAATGGAGTTACTTTCGTACGAATTATACTACAATTAGTTGATTTTCGCAAGCCCTTTTTGGTAGTTCTGGGCTGTTTTTAACAAAATAATTTCATGACTTTTGTTCTTTCCCTGTTCCGATGGCGATTTTGCCACCTTTTTAGCGATTCTTATGTTTACAACTTTGCCTTCCACCGGCTTTTTGTTAGCTGCTTTTATGAATTCTAGCCGCCCCGTTGTTAAGCTAACAAATTCTCGCGTTAGTTTGCAATTAGTCTATCAATCAAAAGCGGACACGCTTTTTCAGCGCATCCGCTCCGTTCTTTCAGCACCCATTCCGTCCTCCGCCGTGGCTTCCGGAAGCGCCAGATGCCCCGTCGGGGACAGCGTTCCCTGATCCATCGCTTCAAACTGCTTGGACAGATAAATGATATGCGCCACCGCAATGATGGTCGCACGCAGCATTCGGCCCCCCGGCGTCATATCTGCACGATATGGTTCCATCGCGTCGCGCAGACCAAAGGTGTATTGCAGCGTCATTTCCAGCTGATCGCAGAAAAAGTCATACGCCACCTGCGCCTCGTAGGTTGTCTTCTGCATCTGAAACAGGCACACGATGTTCTCCATCGACAGCGCCGCTTTCGTCACCGCAATGAACAGCAGCCGGGCAATCTGCTCCGCGTCATACTGCTTGCGCACCGGATTGCTGATGTATCCCTTCTTGACATAGTTCGACACCATCGACGCGGTCATTTCCACGCATCCCAGCGGCGCCAGAAACCGGTTAATATACTTCACGACCTGATCCAGATACAGCCCCACATCCGGAATTTCCCGATAACGCGGCATACGAAATTCGCTGATTTGATTCGTCATCTGCTCCCCCCCTGCTGTCATGATAACACAAGCTTCTACTATCGTCAAGCAGGATTTCATTCTCCTCTTGACAAGTTTCATAAAAACTGATAATATATGCTCGTGAAACCGATTATCATGTTTTGAAGGAATGATGAGCCATGTCGATTAAAATCGTCGCGGATTCCTCCGCTGATCTCGTTTCTCTGGGCGATCTGCCCTTTGCGTCCGTCCCCCTGACCATCCACGCCGGAGATCG
>CAZGKQ010000025.1:0-7664 GCA_964526125.1 uncultured Faecalibacterium sp. | reverse complement strand
CTCTGGGCGATCTGCCCTTTGCGTCCGTCCCCCTGACCATCCACGCCGGAGATCGTTCCTTTGTGGATGACGCACAGTGCAATCTGGAAGAAATGCTGGCTTTCCTGCGCACTTATCACGGCAAAACCTCCACCTCCTGTCCCAGCGTCCAGAGCTGGCTGGATGCCTTCGAGGACGCAGAGGAAATCTACTGCGTCACGATTTCTTCCGCCATGTCCGGCACGTTCAACAGCGCCGCCCTGGCCGCCAGAGAGTACACCGCGCATCACCCGGAGCGCCGCGTGCATGTCTTTGACACACTCAACGCCGGTCCCGGTTGCAGACAGATCGTCGAAAAAATTGCGTACTGTGTGCGTCTCGGTCTCTCGTTTCAAGATACCGTCACCGCCGTGACCGCCTTCCAGACACGCGCCAACCTCGTCTTCTCCCTCGCTTCGGTGCATAATTTTGTCGCCAATGGCCGCGTCAGTCCGGCCGTCGGCGCACTGGTGGGCATGCTGGGCATCCGCGTGATTGGCAAGGCCAGTCCCGAAGGTGAATTTGCTGTCGCTTCCCGGGCGCGTGGCGAGCGCAAGGCCATTCAGGCCATTGTCCACCAGATGCTGGAGCAGAGCTGGACGGGTTCAAAGGTCTACATCCACCATTGCCAGAATCAGCCGATGGCCGAAGCCCTCCGCGCCGCGCTGCTTGAAAAATTCCCCTCTGCTGAAATTGTGATTGGCACGCTGCGTGGTCTCTGCTCCTACTACGCAGAGAGTGGCGGTCTGCTGGTCGCCTATGAGGGCAATATTCGCAAATAACAGGTTCTCCTGCGCCGGTTTTCACGCAAAACCGGCTTTTTTGCTGTCTTTTTCGCTTTTTTGATCTTGACAAACGCGCATTTGGGGGTAAAATGATTAAGAAGTAAATTATTATTTGATTATCAGGAGGATAGCCATGCAGCGAAAAATCACCCTGATGCGCGCCGTTTCCCGGGCGCGGCGCACATGGAATCAGCACATCCGGGGCATTACCCGGGAGCTGGGGATTCCCGACTCGTACCGGATCGTCATCATGTACTTGTTCCATCATCCCGGCGCAAGCCAGCGCGATGTGGCCGAATTTTCCTGCGTTACCACCTCCGCCGTCAACCAGACCGTCAAAAGCATGCTGGAAGAGGGCTACCTGCGCAAGGAAGTCGATACCGCCGACAAACGCAATTCCAACCTGTACCTGATGGAAAAGGGGCTTGCCGTCGCTCAGGCGCTTCATGAGCGGCTGGACGCCTCCGACCGCGCCATCACGCAGTGGATCGGCGAGGAAAAGGAAGCGGAAATCATCGCCCTGCTTGACCGCGTTTCAAATCACATTCAGGAGGAGCTGCTCTGATGCTGAAATACCTCAAAAAATACTGGTTCTTCTGCCTGCTCGCGCCGCTTTTCATGATTGGCGAAGTGTCGATGGATCTGCTTCAGCCGGATCTGATGGCCACCATCGTGGACGAGGGCGTTTTGCAGAGCAACGTTTCGCTCATCGTTTCCGTGGGCATCAAGATGATTCTGACGGTCGTCGTCGGCGGCCTGTGCGGTGTTCTCTGCGGTGTGTTTGCCAACATCGCCGGGCAGGGTTTCAGCAATGACCTGCGCAAGGATCTGTTTTCGCGCATCATGCAGCTGTCTTTCCAGCAAACAGACAAATTCTCCACCGGCTCGTTGGTGACGCGCCTGACCAACGACGTGACGCAGGTGCAGCAGATGGTCATGATGACGGTTCGCGGCTTTGTCCGCAATTCGGTCATGTTCGTGGGCGGCATTTTGATGCTCTACCGCCAGTCGCCCACCTTCGCGCTGGTGGCGGCCTGTGCGCTGCCGCCAGTGATCTGCATTGTCGTCTTCTTCCTGCGGCGCACCTCTCCGCTCTTCGCCATCGTCCAGAAACGGCTGGACGACATCAACCATATCATGCAGGAAACCGTCGCCGGTGCGCGTGTGGTCAAGGCGTATGTCCGCGAGGAATACGAGCTGGAACGCTTCGACGAGGCTAACGGCGTGCTGTGTACCGAAAATCTGCGCGTGCAGACGTTGCTGGCCTTTATGGGGCCGTGCATGAATATCGTGCTGAACCTCTGCGTGGTGGCGGTCATTCTCATCGGCGGCCACACCGCGCAGATTGGCGGCAGCATCACCCCCGGCAATACCATGGCCGCCATCACCTATCTGGCGCAAATTCTGCACGGCGTGACTTTCATGGCAAACATCTTCCAAACGTTCAGCCGCGCCAAAGCTTCCGCCGACCGCATCAATGAGGTGCTGCAAAGCCCGACCGTGCTGGAAAACGGTCATGCACCGGCGCTGACCAGCGAGCGCGGCACGGTCGAATTCCGCAACGTCAGCTTCTCCTATCCCGGCAGCGAAGGACAATGCGTTCTGGAGGACATCTCCTTCCGCATCAACAGCGGCGAAACGCTGGGCATCATCGGTGCCACCGGCAGCGGCAAAAGCTCGCTGGTTCATCTGATTCCGCGCTTTTACGATGCAACCTCCGGCGAAGTGCTGGTGGATGGCGTGAACGTCCGGGATTATGAACTTTCCGCGCTCCGGGACAAGCTGGCCATCGTCCTGCAGAAGGCGGAGCTGTATTCCCGAAGCATCGAGGAAAACATCCGCTGGGGCAAAGACGATGCTACCCCTGAAGAAACGAAACAGGCTGCCGAAATCGCGCAGGCCGACGGCTTTATCTGCCGCACGCCCTATGGCTATTATACCCCCGTCACTGAGGGCGGCCATTCTCTTTCAGGCGGCCAGAAGCAGCGTATTTCCATCGCCCGTGCCGTCCTCAAGCAACATGAAATTCTGATTTTTGACGATGCCACCAGTGCGCTGGATCTGAAGACCGAAGCGTCGCTGTACCAGTCCCTGCGCACGGAATGTCCGGACGTGACGAAAATTATCATTGCGCAGCGCATCGCCTCCATTCAGGGAGCAGACCGCATCGTCGTGCTGGACAATGGCCGCATCTCCGCCATCGGCACGCATGACGAGCTGATGCGCACCTCTGACATTTATCGGGACATCTATCATTCGCAGCTGAAAGCCGGAGAGGAGGAACAGGCATGACCCAGCAGCTTCCAAAAGGCTTTGAGAAAAAGCCCGATCATCTGGATGGTGCCTTCAAGGCCATCAATCCCAAGCGCAATGCGCCTCCCGTCAACTTTCGCGGACGACCGGGCGGCCCCGGGCGCGGCATGGGGCAGACCGTAGAACATGCCCAGAACGCCACCGGCACGCTTGCCCGGCTGATGCAGTATTTCAAGCAGGCCAAACGGTTGCTGGTGCTGCTGATCCTGTCGGTGATTCTTGTCACCATCGCCGGACTACTTTCCCCTTCGCTTCAGGGCAGCGCCATCGACGCCATTGCCACCAGTCAGTGGAACGCTCTGCTTTCCTGCGCCCTGCTGCTGCTGGGTGTTTATCTGCTCAACAGCCTGTTCTCCCTGGCGCAGTCGCTTCTGGCCGCCCGGCTGAGCCAGAGCATCGTGTGCCAGATGCGTCACGACCTGTTTCGGAAAATTGACCGTCTGTCCATCAAGTATCTGGACACCCATTCCAGCGGCGACGTGATGAGCCGCATGACCAATGACGTGGAGAACGTGTCCAGCACCATCTCCCAGAGCCTCGGTTCTCTCGTCTCCGGCGTGCTGACCATTCTGGGAACGGTGGCCATCATGTTCGCCTACTGCTGGCAGCTGACGCTGATCACCATGGTAACGGTGCTGCTGACGCTATTTGTAACGAAAAAGATGTCCGCCGCCATGCGCAACGTCTACCGCCGCCGCTCCGCCCTTCTGGGGCAGCTCAACGGCCATGCGGAGGAAATGATCACCGGCTACAAGTCCATCGTCGCCTACAACAAGCAGGAAGATGTCATCGCAGAATTCCACAAAACCTCCGACGAACTGCGCCGGATCAGCATCCGGGCAGGAATTCTGGGCGGCTCGATGGGACCGATCATGAACTGCATTTCCAACGTCAGCTTCGTTATCGTCGCGGCGTTCGGCGGATATTTTGCCTACACCGGGATCATTACCGTCGGCGTTGTTTCCGCCTTCATCATCTACGCCAAGCAGTTTTCCCGTCCCATCAACGAAATCGCAGAGCTTTATGGCACGATTCAGACGGCACTAGCCGGTGCGGAGCGCGTTTTCTCCCTGCTGGATGAACCGGATGAAGACAACAGCGGCACTCAGGAGCTGGAAAACATGACCGGACGCATTGCCTTCCGCCATGTGGATTTCTCCTATGTGCCGGACAAGCAGGTGCTTTTCGACTTCAATCTGGATGTGGAACCGGGGCAGAAAATCGCGCTGGTCGGCTCCACCGGCAGTGGCAAAACGACCGTGGTGAATCTGCTGATGCGCTTCTATCCGCCGGACAGCGGTGAAATTCTGGTCGATGGGGTCAACATTCAAGATCTGCGCCGGGATTTCCTGCGACGGAATATTGCCATCGTGCTTCAGGACACCGTGCTGTTCTCCAACACCATTGAGAACAACATCAAGTATGCCAACCTGAACGCACCGGACGAGGAGATGGTCAGGGCGGCAGACATGAGCAACATTCGTCGCTACATCGAGCGCCAGCCTCAAAAGTACAAGACCTTCCTGCGTCAGGCCGGTGCAGGGCTGTCCCACGGTCAGCGGCAATTGATGGCCATTGCACGCGCCGTGCTGGCCAATCCCAAAATCCTGATTCTGGACGAAGCTACTTCCTCCGTGGACACGCGGACGGAAAAGAAGATTCAGGATGCCATGGTTCGGCTGATGAAGAACCGTACCAGCCTGATTATCGCCCACCGCCTTTCCACCATCCGCGACGCGGACAAAATCGTCGTCATGGATCAGGGGCGCGTCATTGAAATCGGCAATCACGACGAGCTGCTGGCACGCCGTGGCAAATACTACGAACTGTATATGACGCAGTTTGCCGGAAACAAAATCTGACCGTTTTCTGCCGTGCGGCGGCGGAGGATTTCTCCCTTCGGGGCGGAATTTCTCTGCTGCCGCACAATTTGATTGACACGTTCTTTTCCGCGTGCTAAAATTTGAGGGTAATACTGATTCTCATCCTGAGTGGAGTGAAAAAGCCTATGCAACTGACCATTCTGGGCATGAACGGCCCGTTTCCTGCCGCACAGAGTGCTACCTCCGGCTATCTGCTGTGCGGACGCAAGACCCGGATCACCATGGATCTGGGCAGTGGCGTTCTCAGCCGCCTGACCGCATTGACCGCGCCGGAAACACTGGACGCACTGCTGCTTTCTCACTGGCATTTTGACCATTGCTGCGACGTGCTACCGCTTCTGTTCCGTCTTCAGGCCTGTGGGCAGACACCACTGCCTGTTTTTGCGCCCGTGGATGCGTCGTCGCCCATCCGGCAGATGGTCGCCGAAAGCAGCTGCTTTGAGCTGCACGATCTTCAACCCGGCCAGTCACTGACCATCGGTGAATTTTCCATTCAGGTTTTTGCCGCGCGTCACCCGGTTCCTGCCGTCATGTTCCGCATCAGCGACGGGGAACGGGTGCTTTGCTACACCGGGGACACCAACACGGTGGATGGCCTGACCGAATTTGCCGCACATGCAGATCTGCTGCTGGCGGATGGCCTGTTTCCCACCGAGCGGTGGAATGACTCGCTGCCGCACCTTTCCGCCGCGCACACCGCCCGTCTGGCGCAGGAAGCACAGGTCAGGCGACTCATCATCACGCATCTGAATCCCCAGATCGACCGGGAAACACTGCTGAAACAGGCACGGGAAATTCGCCCGGATGCCATTTTGGCGCAGTGTGGCACTTCCTATGACATCTGATGCCACCCAAACCAGTGCTTCCGCGCTGCGAAGAGGATGGCTGCTGCCCGGCGTGACATTTTCACTGGCGCTGGGCATTGTGCTGAGTCAGTGGGCACATGCACCACTTGTTCTGGCGCTTTCCTGTCTTTCGGCGCTCGTCTCCGTGTTTCTGCTGCGTCGGTGGCGACGGTTTGCAGCCTGTATGTTGTTTTTCTGCACTCTTGGCACATTTCTGGGATTTCAGGCAGCCAATCCGGCTCTGCCACCGGAGGGCGAAGCCCTCGTCACCGGTGTCATTTCAGAGGAAATCTCCCTGCGCGAGGACGGACAGGTTCGCACGGTTCTGCGCGATGTCACGCTCAACGGCACGCCCGTTTCCTCCGGTGCTTACTGGACGTACTATCTTTCCGGCGACGACAGCGTCCCTGATTTTCTTCAACCCGGTGCCCACATTTGCCTGTCCAGTCGGGTTTATCATCCCGGCCAGCAGGAAAATCCCGACGGTTTCGATTTCCGCAGCTACCTGCTGCAAAAGGACATCACCTTCGGGCTGTATGGCGCAACCAATTTGACGCTCGACACTTCCGGGCGCTTTTCTGCCGTCGGCACCATGGCCGCTATCCGCCACCGGCTTTCACAGGCGCTGATCCGCGTGTGCGGCGAGCGCTCCGGTCAGCTGGCCAGTGCCGTACTTCTGGGACAGCGGAGCATCATGTCGGATGCCTCGCAGGAATCCTTCCGCAGTCTGGGCATTGCGCACATTCTGTCCGTTTCCGGCTATCATATCGGTGTCATGGCCGGACTGCTGACACTGCTCACGCACCCACTCCGCCGCTTTCGCAAGACGCGCACGCTGCTGACGCTGCTGCTCCTACTGCTGTATGCCTTTCTGACCGGCGGCAGCGCCCCGGCGCTTCGTGCCGTGCTGCTCTGGGGCTTTCTGCAATGGGGACACCTTCGCAACCGCGCCGTGCTGTCGCTGCATGTGCTGTGTGCATCCGCCGTGGTGCAGCTACTTTTCTCGCCGCTGCAACTGTTCAGTGCGTCTTTCCAGATGACCTACGGTGCGATGGCGGCGCTGCTGGGAATTTGGCCGACGATTCAACGGTCGCTGGAACGACTGCCCCATGCCGTGAAAACCGTGCTGGAAACCGCCGGGGTGTCCGCCACCGCGCAGTTTGGCGTGCTGCTGCCGGAACTGTACTGGTTCGGCAGCATCCCGGCGCTGAGCATCGTGGCGAACACGCTGCTGTTCCTGCTGATGAACGTGCTGCTGGCCGCCTATTACCTGACGCTGTTTTGTCTGCCCATTCCCTTTCTTTCCACGCTAACAGGGCGCATTTCAGGGATTCTTGGGACAGCCTTCCTGAATCTGCTGACCTTTTTGCAGCAGTTTTCCTTCTCCCTCTGGACGCGCAGACCGGATGCGCTGGTCTGCATCGGTTTTGCGCTGATTTTCGTTTCGCTGCTGCCCTTCTGGCGTCCCGGCAGCCGGGTGCGGCGGCTCTTTATTCCCGGCATGGTGCTGATGGCGACGCTTTTCTTCCCTGCCCCATTTCAGGACACGACGTACATTCAGTTTTCTGTCGGCAATGCGGATGCTGCCGTCCTTCGCCAGCAGGATTTTGTGGCCGTCATTGATGCCGGGGAGGACGGCGGCGATCTGGCCTCCTATTTGCAGGCGAACCACCTGTCTGTCGATCTGCTGGTGCTCAGCCATCTGCACAGCGACCACGCCGGTGGCCTGAAAGACCTGCTGGAAAGCAACATTCCCATCGCGCAGTGCGTTTTGCCCTCCGGCGCGATGGACATGGACATTGCGGAGGAAATCCGGGCTT
>CAZGKQ010000024.1:7249-13987 GCA_964526125.1 uncultured Faecalibacterium sp. | reverse complement strand
ATCAAAGCAATACTGTATTACATAGAACCAGACACCGCTGGCATAGAATGGCCGCGCTACAACAGCAAGACCGTCCACAAGAAAAGTATACATATTTGTCGTTTCTATTTATGATATTTTCGGATTTAATATTAACTTTATATCCATACTGTAGCGCGCGATCTGCCGGCCTATGATGTGTGACCTGCCGGACGGTAGCGTATGATTTGCCAAAAAATTGAGCCGAAGCTCTCGCTCCAGCTCAATCTGAAAATATTCTTTTTTTCCTCTACCCCAACTATTGACATATAGCCAATTTCTTGTTATTTCGAGTGGCTACTCTATGGGGAGCATATCATTATCGTTGAATGTCGCCTGTTTTCTTGTCCCATTCTGATTGCAGTTGCCGATTTCGTAATTTCTCTCAAATTACTGTCTTATCAGCACATAGCTAAGGGCAGGGAAGTTTCGGAAAATTTTCGGACGCTTTTTGTCCTTTTTCGCAAGGATTTTCTTTTTGCGCGTCGTAATCTTACGGAAGGAAACCCTTTTCGGAAAATCAGACCTTTCGGAAGGAGATTGGAATGGACAGACAGCGTTATTTGCAGGAGATTGATGCGGTCAATGCTACCGGAACGTATCAGCCGACGTGGGAATCGCTGGCCAAACATCCCGTGCCGGACTGGTATCGGGAAAAGCGGCTGGGCATTTTCCTGCATTGGGGCGTTTTTTCGGTGCCAGCCTATCATGACTGGTATGCGCGAAACATGTACATTCAGGGAACGGAAGAATATGAGTATCATTTGAAGCATTACGGGGCGCATAAGGACTTCGGCTTCAAGGATTTCATTCCGCAGTTCAAAATGGAGCAGTTCGATCCGCAGGAATGGGTGAAACTGTTCCGGGAGGCCGGGGCGGATTACATCGTTCCGGTGGCGGAGCATCATGACGGCTTCCAGAACTACCGGAGCGAACTGTCTCACTGGAATGCGGCGGAAATGGGGCCGCATCGGGACATCATGGGCGATTTGCTGCTGGAAGCCGATCGCGCCGGAATGACGCTGGGTGCATCCAGCCACCGGGTGGAGCACTGGTTCTTTCTGGGGCATGCCACGGAGTTTGACAGCGACATCAAGCAGCCCCTGAAGCTGGGCGATTACGCATGGCCGGCCATGCCGGAGCAGAATCATTACGACCTCTTCTCCGAGCCGACACCGACGGACGAATTCCTGACGGACTGGTTGCTGCGCTGCTGCGAGATTGTGGATCGCTACCATCCGCGCATTCTTTATTTTGACTGGTGGATTCAGCATTCGGCGGTCAAGCCGTACCTGAAGCGCTTTGCGGCCTATTACTTCAATGTGATGGAGAGCCGGGGCGGCTGTGTGATCAACTACAAGCACGATGCCTTCCCGTTCGGCATTGGCGTGCCGGACATTGAGCGCGGTCAGTTTGCGGAGGCCAAGCCGTTCCTGTGGCAGTCGGATACGTCCGTCATGCGCGGCAGCTGGTGCTATTCCACCCAGCCCGACCGGGCGACCTACAAAACACCGCAGGAAGTGATCTGGGATCTGCTGGACGTGGTGTGCAAAAACGGTCGTCTGCTGCTGAACTTTGGCCCGAAGCCGGATGGCACGCTGGCGGAAAAGGATGTCGAAATTCTGCACGCCATGGCGGACTGGATGAAGGTCAACGACGAGTGCATCCATGGGACAGGGCTGTGGCGCATCAATCAGGAAGGGCCGACGAAGATTCAGGAAGGCCAGTTTGCCGATGGCCAGTCGCGCAACTTTACCAGCGAGGATTTCCGTTTCACCTGCCGTGGCGGCGATATTTATGCGGCCTGTCTGGTTTGCCCGGAGGATGGACAGATGCACATCCGTTCCCTGCGCGAGGCGGATGCCAGCCACCTGCCGCTTTGGCACGGCATCGTGAAGAAGGTGGAAGTGCTTGGCTGTCCGCACGAAGTCAGCTGGACGCGCGACGGGGAAGCACTGCATGTGGATATGGGCGACTATCGTTCTGACATGCCGGTTGTTATCAAAATTATCACCGAATAAATGATTCAACGAAAAGGAGAAGAAGACAATGCGCTTTACACAGGGCTATTGGATGATTAAGCAGGACTACATCATGTCCTACGCCACGCAGACGGTGCGTGTGATCAAAAAGGAAAATGAGCTGCACATCATCAGTGCATGCCGTCCGATTCGCCATCGCGGCGACATTCTGGATGGTGGCTCGCTGGACGTGGTATTCACTGCGCCGCGCAAAAACATTATTCGCGTGAAGGTGACGCATTTTGCCGGAACGCCCCTGAAAGATCCGAAATTCACGACCTATGAGGAAGACGTGACACCTGTCATCACCGAGGATGACCAGTATGCCTACTTCACCTCCGGCGAGCTGACGGCGCGCGTCCACAAGGGCGAGGGCTGGGCGGTGGATTACATGGTGGGAGACCGCATCCTGACCACTTCCGGCTGGCGCGGCATGGGTCGTGCGCTGAAGAAGGACGGCACGGCCTGCTCTCTGCTGCCGCACGGACAGTCCTACATGTCCGAAAGCCTGCAACTGGACGTGGGCGAATGCGTCTATGGCCTGGGCGAGCGCTTCGGTGCGTATGTCAAGAACGGCCAGACGGTCGATATGTGGAACGCTGACGGCGGCACGGCCTCCGAGCTGGTGTACAAGAACATTCCCTTCTATATGACCAACCGCGGCTACGGCGTGCTGGTGGAGAACACCAGCGATGTCTCCTTTGAGGTGGCGACGGAGAAGGTCGAGCGCGTCCAGTTCTCCCACGAGGGCGAGAGCATGGTCTATGACGTGATCTACGGCGGAACGCCCAAGGACACGCTGGATCTTTACACCGCGCTGACGGGTCGTCCGGCGCTGGTTCCGGCCTGGTCGTTTGGCCTGTGGCTGTCCACCTCCTTTACCACCAACTATGACGAAGGCACAACGGCTTCCTTCATCAATGGCATGGCCGAGCGTGATATTCCGCTGTCCGTCTTCCATTTTGACTGCTACTGGATGAAGGGCTTCAACTGGTGCGACTTCGAGTGGGATCACGACACTTTCCCGGATCCCGTGGGCATGCTCAAGCGCTATCATGACAAAGGGCTGCACATCTGCTGCTGGATCAATCCCTACATCGGCCAGGCATCGCCGCTGTTTGAGGAAGGCATGAAGAATGGCTACCTGCTCAAAAAGACGGATGGCAGCGTGTGGCAGACCGACATGTGGCAGGCTGGCATGGCTGTGGTGGACTTCACCAATCCGGATGCCTGCAAGTGGTATGCATCCTATCTCTACAAGCTGATGGACATGGGCGTGGACTGCTTCAAGACGGACTTCGGCGAGCGCATTCCGGTTCGCGACATTCAGTATTTCGACGGCAGCGACCCGATGTACATGCACAATTACTACACCTATCTGTACAACAAGGTTGTCTTTGATGTGATTAAGGATCGCAAGGGCGAGGGCGAAGCGATTCTGTTTGCTCGCAGCGCAACCGTGGGCGGCCAGCAGTTCCCGGTGCATTGGGGCGGCGATAATTCTGCGACCTATATCTCGATGGCGGAAACGCTGCGCGCCGGTCTGTCCATGAGCCACAGCGGCTTTGGCTATTGGAGCCACGATATTTCCGGCTTTGAATCCACCGCTCCGGCGGATGTGTATAAGCGCTGGGTGCAGTTTGGTCTGCTGTCCTCCCACAGCCGTCTGCATGGTTCGACGAGCTACCGCGTGCCGTGGATGTTCGACGAGGAGAGCGTGGATGTCTGCCGCAAGTTCACCAAGCTCAAGTGTCGCCTGATGCCCTACCTGTACGGCAAGGCCGTTGAAGCGCATGAGCATGGCGTGCCGATGATGCGCCCAATGGTGCTGGAATTCCCGGACGATCCGGCCTGCGATATGCTTGACCGTCAGTACATGCTGGGCGACAGCCTGCTGGTTGCGCCGATCTTCCGCAAGGACGGCGAGGTGCAGTACTATCTGCCCGATGGCGTATGGACGTCCCTGCTGGACGATGGCAAGGTCGAGGGCGGCCACTGGCAGACGGAAATCCATGATTTCATGTCCCTGCCGCTGATGGTGCGTCCGGGAACGGTGCTGCCGATGGGTGCATGCGACAATCGTCCGGATTATGACTATCTGGATAATCTGGAACTGCATGTGTACCAGCTGGAAGACGGCGAAAGCGAAACAGTTGTCATTCCCGACACGAAGGGCAATGTGGCGGCGACCTTCACCGTCACGATGCAGAACGGCCAGGCGCTGGTGGAAACGGATTCTACGAAACCCTATACGGTCATTGTGCATGCATAATGCATAAAAAACGGGATGCGCAGAAAATTCAGCGCATCCCGTTTGCAATACATTTTTGCAGGATGGAAGCTTATCTGGTTTCTTCCGCCGATTCGGGAAGATAGACTGGATTGCCATTAAAGGTAACGCGTTCCAGCAGGGAAGTCAAAAAATCATACAGCGCCTGATGGCTCTGCGCCTGATTGTAACCGGAGAGAATCAGCAGGTCGCCATTGGCGGCAAGCACCATCAGCGTGATTTTGTCTTCTCCTTCGCCAAAGGCGCTGGGGACGACACCACCCAGAATCCAGAAGCCTTCCTCAGCGGCAAAGGGAATGGTCTCATCGGTGGCATTGTCAAAATTCTGCATCAGGACGGGCAGGGCGGCTTCCGGGTCGTCATCCGGCACACGCGAAAGATAAATCACGACGACACGGGAAGCATCCTGCACCAGCGTGACGCGGCTGTCCGTCACTTCGGCGTAGGCCGTTTCAGGCAGGGTGAGGTTGAAGGGCGCAAACAGGCTTTGCGGAATGTCGGTGGAAACGGGCGTGATCGCTTCGGTCGGCGTGGCCGTCGGTGTAACCTCCGCCGCAGGAGAAGTGGAGGCAGATTCCTCCGATAGCGCACAGCAGGGGAGCAACAGGCACAAAATCAGCATCAAGCTGAAGGAATGCAACAATGAACGCATCAGCATACACCTCCGGAATGTCTTTTCGGATACGTCCATCATACCGCATTTGAACGAAAATGTCAATTTCCAAATGTAACACTTCCCTTCCGGCAGAATTTATGATATGATAGGTAGGCGACAAAAAGGAGGTTTTTTCGATGCTGCAAAAGGTATTTCGCCACCTGTTCTGCCAGCCGCACATGCTGCGGCGCACGGTGGTTGTCTTCCTGAGCGTGACGATTATGGGCGCATGCGTGGCGGTGTTTGACCAGATCCATTTTGGCACCGATCCGGCATCCGTGCTGAATCTGGGCGTGGCCGGAAAGCTGGGCATGCAGCTGGGAACGTATCAGATGCTGTTCTATCTGTTCCTGCTGCTGATCGTGATGGCGCTGCGCGAATGGGAGTATATCGGCATTGGTTCGATAGCCAACCTGATGGTGGTCGGCTATTCAAAGGACTTTTTTGATATGGTGCTCAGCGCGGTGCATCCGCTGACGGAGGCCGGGATGCTGGAACGCGTGATCTGGCTGGTGCCGACGCTGCTGATTTTCATGGTGGCGGTGTCTTTCTACATGGTGGTGGAGCTGGGAACCGGTCCGTATGATGCGATTCCGCAGATTATCGCCAAGCATTGCAAAAAGCTGCCGTTTGCTGTGATTCGCATGATGTATGACATTGCGGCGCTGGCTATCGGCTGGCTGCTGGGCAGCACGGTTGGCGTGGTGACGGTCGTGACCGGCTTCTTCCTGGGGCCGATTATTGCGGCGATTGCAAAAAAATTCCGCCCGTGGTTCCAATAAAAACGCGACTGGTTTGTTGATGTAACAAACCGGTTTTTGTATATTATGAGCAAACCAGAAAGGATGTGTCGGTATGCTGACGGAGAAAATGGCGCTGTTGCATGCGTTGCCGGAAGGGAGAAAACCGCTCTTTCCGCCGATTTCGGAGAAAGCGGCGTGGCAGAAGCTGCCGGAAGAGGATCAGGCAGCCTTACAGGCATATGCAGAGGAATGGCGCGAAAAAACCTATCCGATGCTGTGCCTGAGCGACTATGCGGCGTTTGTGCGTACCGGAAGCCGCCTGCAATGCGAAACGCCCTATTTTGCTCGGCGCAGAAAGCTGATTGCGTCGGTGCTGGAAATCGCCCTCAGCGGTCAGACAGACGATTTGTCCGCCGTGGAGGATGGCCTGTGGTGCATCTGCGAGGAAACAACCTGGGCGATCAGCGCCCATGCCAATTTGACGCAGGCACATCCCTTCCCGGTGGGGGACGAACCCATTCTGGATCTGTTTGCGGCGCAGACCGCGATGGTACTGGCCTTCACGCTGGCGTTGACGGACGGGCTGCTGCATCCGGAGCTGCGCGAAATGGTGGCGAAGCAGGTGGAATGCCGCGTGCTGCATCCTTTCCTGTACCGGGATACGGACTGGTGGATGGGCTTTACGCGCAAAGATTTGTGCAACTGGACACCGTGGATTGTATCCAACGTCATGTTTGCGGCGCGTTGCCTGATGGAAGACTCGATTCCGGTCTACAGACGGGCGTGTGTGATGCTGGATGCCTACCTGCGTTGCGTGCTGGAGGATGGCGGTTGCGATGAAGGCGTGGCCTACTGGAACATGGCGACGGGGAGTCTGCTGGACTGTCTGGAAATGCTGGAAGAAGCCGGAATCAGCGTCTGGGAGGAAGAAAAGCTGCGTGCCATGCTACGTTTTCCGCTGAAAATGAATCTGGGCGCTGGCTACTTTGTGAACTTTGCGGACTGCGATGC
>CAZGKQ010000024.1:0-7149 GCA_964526125.1 uncultured Faecalibacterium sp. | reverse complement strand
AAATATCATAATGTGCCCATGATTGGCGCATGGGAGCAGACAGAAGGAACCGCGCATGCGGCCAGAAATTTCACGGTGCTGCCGGGCGGAGCCGCGCTGGATATGGCGATGGCCTATCCGGAAGAAGCCGGGGTCATATCGGTTGTGCGCACGGCGGTGTTGGCGGAGGAATTCCAGCTGACAGATGAAATAAAGCTGCGCCAGCCGGAATGCATCACCTACACCTTCCTGTGCCGGGAGCAGCCGTCGGTGCAGGTGGGCAAAATCATATTTGCGCACGGAGAAATGACCTTTGATGCCGCGCTGACGGCGGCGGTGGAGGAAATTCCGGTGACGGATGAGCGCATGCAGGGAAGCTGGCCGGGAATGCTCTGGCGCCTGACACTGACATCCGGCGCGGCGGTGCAGCATTGCCAAACCTTCCGCGTGACGGGAAAATGAGGAGGAACAACCATGCATTTTGGCGAAGAATTGAAGCAGAATCCGCTGCGGACGCGGCAGGATGTGGTGCAGGCAGCCATCTCCCTGATTGAAGCCGCGTCGCACTGCCTGACGGAAGGCAAAAGTCGCCTGCACATTGCGGACAGCGCCGCCTATTACCCGGAGGGTGTGGTTGGCATGGAAGGCTGGTCGCGTGTGCTGTGGGCGATTGTGCCGATGCTGGCCGGGCATTGTCCGGAGGTGGAAAAGTACTGGGCACTCTGGCGAGAAGGGCTGATAAACGGCACGAATCCGGAACATCCAGAATATTGGGGAACGCTGACCGGCTGCGACCAGCGGATGGTGGAAATGGCCGTGATGGGCATGGCGCTGTGCCTGATTCCGGAGCGGTTCTATGAGGAGCTGACTCCGGCGCAACAGGAAAACCTTTACCAGTGGCTGAACCAGATCAACCATTTCGGCATGCCGGAAAACAACTGGCGCTTTTTCCGTGTGCTGGTCAACGAGGGCTTCCGCCGGGTGGGTCGCCCGGTGGATGAGGAGCGGCTGGCGGAGGATTTTGCGCTGATCGAAAGCCACTATATGCGCGATGGCTGGTATGCGGACAAGGTCACGCAGCATGATTATTACACGCTCTGGGCATTCCACTATTACGGGCTGGTGTATGCCGTGGCGGCGCAGAAACACGATGCAGCACGTTGTGAGCGCTTCCGGGAGCGCGCAAGGTTGATGGCACCGCGCTTTGCCTGCTGGTTTGATGATCGCGGCCGTGCATTGCCGTATGGGCGCAGCCTGATTTACCGCTTTGCGCAGGGCTGCTTCTGGTCGGCGATGGCGTTGGCCGGAGAGACGACGGATGTGCTGCAATGGGGCGAAATCAGAGGACTGCTGATGCGGCACCTGCGCTTCTGGTTCCAGCAGCCCATCTTTGACCGGGATGGCGTGTTGACGGTGGGGTATGGCTATCCCAACCTGATTGTCAGCGAAAGCTATAATTCGCCCGGTTCGCCGTATTGGGCAATGAAAGTGTTTGCCATGCTGGCGCTGCCGGAAACACATCCCTTCTGGCAGGCGGCGGAAAAGCCGGTTTCGCTGCCGGATCGCTTTCTGGATGAACCGGCGAATCTGCTGTTGACGCGCACGGCTGACGGCGGCATGGTTACGGCGTATACGGCTGGTAACCATGCCTACGAGCATTGCCATGAGGATGAAAAGTACGAGAAGTTTGCGTATTCCACGCAGTTTGCCTTCTCCGTGACCAAGGAAGCTACCTCGCTGTGGCGCGGCGGCTATGACAGTATGCTGGCGGTGCGCAGCGGAGAAAAGGATCTCTGGCATGGGCGTAGCGGCTGCACGCAGTATTCGCTCACGGAAGAACGGGTATCCTTCACCTGGTCGCCAGCGCCGGGCATCCAGGTGGAAACGCAGCTGATTCCGCTGGACGGCCAGTGGCATTTGCGCCGACATCGCATCACGGCGGAGCAGCCCTTTGAGGCGGCGGAAGGAGCGTTTTCCGTCCGACGGGACTGGGTGGAAGAACGCCTCTGTGACGTGGGTTACGTCCAGACAGAACAGGATGCGCAGCACGCTTATGTGCACGGAAAATACGGCTCCTGTGCCATTTTGGCGCTCAGGGGCTATGAAAAGGCAGAGGTCATCTGGGGCGAAGGCAATACCAACCTGATGGCACCGCGCACGGTCACGCCGACGCTGCTGACGACGCTGCCGACGGGCGTAACGGAGCTTTGCTGCGCCGTCTGGTGCGCCGAAGGCGACGAAGCACTGCCGGAGATTCCGGAGGCGCTGCGGAAACTGGCGGATGAAGGTATTCGCTGATTTTTCCGGGAATAGAAAGAGAACAGCAACAAAACGACCGCTCCCTTTTCGCAGATGGCGACAGGGGAGCGGTCGTTTGCGTGACAGAAAATCTGATGTTGCTGCGGAAGCCGTTACGCATGTTCTTCCGGCAGTCCGTAAACTTCCCGGTAGAGCGTGGTTCTGACAGCTTCAAATTCTTCCGGTGTCAGAGGAGCCTTTGTGCTCATGACCATGAGCGGAATGGGGCTGGATTCCTCGTTCAGCGGCGGCTGAATGTAGGGATAGTGGTTGAGGAAAAAGCCATTGCGCTCATAGAAGCGAATGCGACGCTGTGCCAGCTCCGTTTCCGGTGGCTCGACTTCCAGACAGACCCGTTTGGGAATCCGGGACAGCAGTTCCCGGAGCAGACCAGCACCGATGCCACCATTCCGGCAGTCAGGATGCACGGCGAAATGCTCGAAGAAGACAAACGGCTCAAATTCCCAGAGCGCCATGAACGCCCGGACATGATTTTCTTCATCGTAGAGCGCCTGAATCGCATAGTGTGGATTGTCCAGCAGCGCCTTCTGCGCATCGTGATGGCGGCGCTCCACCAGTGGAAAACTGCACGCCATCAAGTCGTATACCTGCTCAAAGTCGGCAGGGGAAAGCCTTCTCAGTTCCATGATCTCCTCGTGTTACATGCCGGTTGCACCGGTGGCGGAAGTCGCAATGTTTTCCGCGTGGTCGGCGATACGTTCCAGGTTGGTCAGCAGATCCAGATAGATCATGCCGTTCTTGGCAGAGCACTTGTGGTTCTTCAGGCGATCCATGTGATGGCCACGCAGCGCTTCGGTCATGTCGTCGATGTTCTCCTCGACGCTCTCGACCTGCGTGAGCTGCTGCAAGTCCGTGCATTGGCTGCGGAACATATTCAGCGAGTGCTCCACCTGCGAGCGAACAAGCGCGGACAGATCGTCCAGTTCCTGTACCGCCTTCGGGGAGAATTTCACGTCGTCCTGATTTTTCAGCTGCGCCGCTTCCAGAATGTTCTGGCTGTGGTCGCCGATGCGCTCCATGTCGTTGACCACATGGAACAGCGAACCGATCAGCTTCGTGTCCTTCTCCGACAGATCCAGACCCTTCACATCCACCAGCGCCGTGGTAATTTCGCGGTTCAGGAAGTCCAGCACTTCCTCATTTCTGGCGGATTCTGCTGCTTTTTCCTCATTCCATTCGCTGAAGCAGTCCATCGCGTAGGTGAAGTTGGACATGGCAATGTTGCCCATGCGCTGCACTTCATTGAACAGCTGCTCCACGGCGATCGGGGGCGTTTTGAGGAAGCGAGCGTCGAAGTGAACTAGACGCATCGCTTCGCCCTTCTGCGAGGAGCCGTCGTCGCGAATCAGCAGGCAGGCCAGCTTTTCCAGCAGGTTGGCCGCCGGGAGCAGGAGAGCCGTGGTGACAATGTTGAAGATGATGTGCACAATAGCAATTTGCAGCTTGAGGTTGCCGGGGGAGAGGGCTTCCACCCAATCCGCCAGCGGCAGACAGCACGCAATAATGACGAAAATGACTGTACCAATCACGTTGAAGAGCAGATGCACCATGGCAGAGCGCTTCGCAGTGGAATTGGTGCCGGGGCAAGCCAGCAGCGCGGTCACGCAGGTGCCGATGTTCTGACCGAAGAGGACGAAGATGGAGGTGCTCAGCGGAATCAGCCCCTGAGCAGCCAGCGATTGCAGAATGCCGATGCTGGCGGCGGAGGATTGCAGCACAGCCGTAATGCCTGCGCCCAGCAGCACGCCGACAATCGGGTTCTGGATGGAAGCAATGGCGTTGCGGAAGCCCTCCCAGTCGCGCAGGGGATCCATAGCGGAGGACATGGTGTTCATACCGATGAACAGAATGCCCAAGCCCATCGTGATGGTGCCCAACTGCCGTGCGCCCTTGTATTTTTCCGGCACGACGTTGGACAGCACCAGTCCCAGACAGGTGAAAATGGCGGCGAAGTCAATCTTGACCGACAGCAGCAGCGACGTGACGGTCGTGCCGATGTTGGCACCCATAATCACGCCGACAGCCTGCGTCAGCGAGATCAGGCCAGCGTTGACAAAGCCGACGACCATGACCGTTGTGGCCGACGAGGACTGCACAACCACGGTGATGGCGATACCGGCCAGCATGGCCAGCACGCGGTTGCGCGTAACCATGCCCAGCATCCGCTTCAGACGGGTGCCAGCAGCCTTTTCCAGTGCCTCACCCATGATGTGCATGCCGTACAGGAACAGCCCAAGCCCACCGAAGAGGGAAAAGACGTTCATTAAAGTCATGTGGATTCATTCCTCCAATTCATTGTCATCCGGAGATGACGCCATGGCATGCCATGTGCCGCATGGGGCTTCTGTGCATGACAGCAGCCCCTGGGGAAAAATCGCATACACAGATACTGTATCACATTTTATGCGCTTTTTCAACCGGAATTTTGCATATTCTCAGGAGAAGAATCAAGGACAAGCTGCTCAAAAAGAAAAAAACGCCGAAACACGCCCTTATAAGGTGGTTTCGACGCTTGATTTACGCTTGTAATTTCTTGCACAACGTGGCAACGACATCCCTCAGGCGCAGCCCGTCGCAGTCTTGCACGATGTCGGCATATTGCTCATAGAGCGGACAGCGCTCATTGTAGAGATCCTGCAACGTCCAGCCGGGCTTGATGGTGACACCGCGCGCATGGAGATCGCCCAGACGCTCGGCGATGTTTTTGCAAGTCAGGCGCAGATAGACGACTGTGCCGATGGATTTCAGGTGCTCCATCGCTTCGTGGCCGTAGACAACGCTGCCGCCAGTGGCAATCACGCTGTTTTGCACGTCAATGGAGGCATTGATGCGGTTCTCAATTTCGCGGAAGCCATCGTCGCCGTGCTGCTCAATGAGCTGGGCGAGGGTGGCGTGCATGGTGGACTGAATCACCAGGTCGGAATCAACAAAATCCATGCCAAGCGCTTTGGCCAGCACCACGCCAACGGTGGACTTTCCGCAACCGGGCATGCCGATGAGGATGATGTTGCGCATAAAGAAGCTCCTTTCAGAAGCATCAGGGGAAAATTGTTCCACTGAAAAACCCGGCGCCGGTGCAAAGACCTGCGCCGGGTTTTCTGCGTCAAACGAATCAGAACCCGTAGTTTTCGCGAATATCGA
This sequence comes from uncultured Faecalibacterium sp., assembly GCA_964526125.1. Classification (GTDB taxonomy): domain Bacteria; phylum Bacillota; class Clostridia; order Christensenellales; family Aristaeellaceae; genus UBA11524. The sequence goes on along the minus strand of CAZGKQ010000024.1, from coordinate 1,710 downwards.
TATCCTTGTAACGATGCATACCCGTACCAGCCGGGATCATCTTGCCCAGGATGACGTTTTCCTTCAGGCCGATCAGCGGATCGATCTTGCCCTTGATGGCGGCTTCGGTCAACACGCGGTTGGTCTCCTGGAAGGACGCGGCGGACAGGAAGGAATCCGTAGCCAGAGAGGCACGGGTGATGCCCAGCAGCACACGCTTCACGCTGGCTGGCTTCAGATCACGGGCAATTGCCGGGGCACCGCCGGAAATCTGCATGCGTTGGTTGATTTCGTCCAGTTCGTCGGCTTCAATCAGGCTGCCAACGTCCAGACCGGTGTCACCGGCATCTTCGATGCGCATCTGGGTGGAATCCAGCACCTTGCGGTTGGCATCCTCCAGATGGCTGCGGTCAACCAGAGAGCCGGGCAGCAGCTCGGTATCGCCGTTGTCTTCCACGCGCACCTTGCGCAGCATCTGACGGACGATGATTTCGATGTGCTTGTCGGCCACGGCCACACCCTGGAGGCGGTAGACGGACAGAACTTCCTTCAACAGGTAATCCTGCACCGCACCCTGCCCCAGAATGCGCAGCAGATCGTGCGGATTGATGGAGCCTTCAATCAGAATGTCACCGGCCTCCACATGATCCCCATCGTGGACGCGCAGACGGCTGCCGTAGGTGACGGGATATGTCTTCTGCTCGAATTCGGCGACGCTGGAGGTGATTTCCACCTCGGGCATGCCATGGGTGGTCACAGAGGTGACCGTACCGGCCAGCGTGGACTTGATGTCCGTCGTTCTGGTGGACTTTGTGCCATCCTTGGCGACCTTTGCCTTGGTCGCGCCGGAGATCAGCACGTCGCCCTGACGAACGACCTGCCCCACGGTCACAACCACGGTACCGGTCGAGGCCTTGTGGGTGTGGTGGGCATAATTGCCGGTGTCGGAGGTGATAACCAGTTCGTTCTTGTTGCGGTTGGTCTGGTGGACGGAAACCGTGCCGCTGATGTCGGCCAACACGGCTTCGCGCTTGGGCTTACGGGCTTCAAACAGCTCTTCAACACGCGGAAGACCCTGCGTGATGTCCTCGCCCGATGCGATACCGCCCGTATGGAAGGTACGCATGGTCAGCTGCGTGCCGGGTTCGCCGATGGCCTGAGCGGCGATAACACCGACGGCCTCGCCCACGTCGACCTTGCCGCCGTGCGCCATGTTCTGGCCATAGCAACGGGCACAAACGCCATTGCGCGTGCAGCAGGTCAGCACGGAGCGGACAAATACGCTCTTGATGCCTGCATTGCAGATCGCCTTGGCTTTGGCGTGGTCGATCAGTTCATTCTGATGCACCAGAATCTCGCCCGTGGCCGGGTCGGTGATGTCGCCAGCCGCCGTGCGGCCACGCAGACGCTCTTCCAGCGACTCGATGGACTGCTTGCCGCTGAGCAGCTCCGTGACATGGACACCACGGGTCGGAATGCCGCGAGATTCAAAGCAGTCCTCCTCGCGAACGATGACTTCCTGAGAAATATCGACCAGACGGCGCGTCAGATAACCCGAGTCAGCCGTTTTCATGGCCGTATCGGACAGTGCCTTACGGGAACCGTGAGAGGACAGGAAGAATTCCTGCACGTTCAGACCCTCGCGGAAGTTTGCGCGAATGGGCAGCTCCACCGTCTTACCGGTCGGAGAAGCCATCAGGCCGCGCATACCGGCCAGCTGGGACACCTGCG
>CAZGKQ010000023.1:5228-14142 GCA_964526125.1 uncultured Faecalibacterium sp. | reverse complement strand
TGCAAAATCGCTTGCAGCACGCGCACAATTGAGCATCATGCGTGTAAAAGCGGCGCTGGTTTTGCCCTTGTATTTCAGAATTTCCGCCAGATCCGGCGGCAGATAGGCGACATCGGGCAGCGGCAGGGGACGAAGAAGGCCATCGTCTCTCAGTTCGCAGATCATCAGGCAGGTACTGTGCGTCGCCAGTGCTGCGAGCTGCTCGGGTGCGAGGGCCTCCGCCTCGAAAGCGAGAAACGGCACGCCACAGAGGGGAAGTAAAGAGACAGGCTCTGGCAACGAAAAAGCACGCAACAAACAGGCCAGTTCTGCCTGACCGAGCTTCCATTGCGCGTCGCGATAGCGAATATTTGCGTGTGGCGCGAGCTGCATAACAAATCGCATGAAAGAAAAACTCCTCTTTACCAGTGGTGAATGAAGAAGACAAGGCTGCCGGATTGCGTTGAAGGGGATGAAAGGAAAATATGAAAAAAGAGATACAATGGCAGCGGTATCGTCCAGCAGGGAGCGTAAAATCGGTTTAAGTGCATAGAAAAATGTGCAGACACCTGCTGATAAGGACAGTATACCAAATTTTCGGGAAATATGCAAGAGAAAAACAGAAGAAAAAATAAAAGAATTCAAGGCGAAATGGGGAGAGAATAAAAGGCCAAAAGCATATCACACAAAGGCTGCATCGAAGGCTCTACCGCAACTTTTCCCCACCGCGCCAAAACAAAGAAATCCCCCATCGGGAACGAATCCCGAAAGGGGGAATGCCGCATACGCAGACAATCTGAAAAACAGCGCTGCATAAACAGACGCACAAGAGCGAAAAAGAAATGCTACAGAGCAGACGATGAAAGAAAAATCATCGAAAACTGCATCTCAGATCTGCATCATCAATACTTGCGCTTGCGGGCAGCTTCGGCCTTCTTCTTGCGCTTGACGCTGGGCTTCTCGTAATGCTCACGCTTACGAACTTCCTGAATCACACCACTGCGAGCGCACTGACGCTTAAAGCGCTTCAGAGCACTTTCCAGGGATTCATTCTCACGGACGCGTACCTCGGACACTGTTATCCCTCCTTTCGCTCATCTCGCCTTGACATCAGCCACATAGACAGACGGATGGCGAACCGTATTGACATTATAGCAAAATACCTCGCGCTCGTCAATGCCTATTTGCAAATTTCCTGAAAAAAACTCGTGGAAAATCGTAAAAATCAGGCCATTTCCTCGCGCATGGGGCGACCGCCCAGCACATGGAAGTGCAGATGGGGGACACTCTGGCACGCATCGCAGCCGCAGTTGGAGATCACGCGGTAGCCGCTTTCGGCCACGCCCTCCTGACGGGCGACCAGGCGGCAGGTGCGCAGACAGGCCGCCAGCACCTCATCCGACACTTCGTCCACCGCATCCACGGAGGCCAGATGTGTTTTCGGCACCACCAGCACATGCACCGGCGTCATGGGGTGAATGTCGCGGAAGGCGTAGGTCAGCTCATCTTCATAGACCTTCTGGGAGGGAATCTCTCCGGCAATGATTTTGCAAAACAGACAGTTTTCCATCAGTTAATCATCCTTTCTGATTTGTCGTTGGGTTCGCGGCTGGCTCATCCGGGCGGCGCTTCAGCCACAGGGCACGCCACGCATGCCGTCCTGCGTCAGTTCTGTCAGGCGGACGCGGACGAATTCGCCCTGTCGCCCTGAAAAACCGGATGGCAGCGTCACCTGAATGTATTCCGGCGTGTAGCCTGTCCAGCAGCTGTCGTGCGTTTCTTCCAGCAGCACCTCGGATACCTCGTTCAGCCAGGCGCAGCGGTATTGCCGGGCGGTTTCCTCACCGGCGGCAATCAGCAGCCGGGCGCGGCGCTCCTTCTCCGCGTTGCTGAGCTGGCCGGGCATGACTGCCGCCCGGGTGCCTTCGCGCGGAGAGTAGGGGAATACATGAATCCTGGCGTACTGCGCTTCGTGAATGAAGTCGCACGTCTGGGTGAATTCCTCCTCGGTTTCGCCGGGAAAGCCCGTCAGCACATCGGTGGTGAAGGCGGCCATCGGGAAGGCGGCGCGGAGGTTGGCCATCGCTTCGCGGTACATGCGCATGTTGTAGCGCCGCGCCATGCGTGCCAGCACGGTATCGCTGGCGGATTGCAGCGCCAGATGGAATTGCGGACAGACCTTGTCCATGCCCCGGAGCGCCTGGGCGAATTCCGCCGTGGCGACCGTCGGCTCAAGGCTGCCCAGCCGGATGCGCCGCACGCCGGGAACGTCCTGCACCGCAGCGATGGCATCCAGCAGCGTCTTTTTGTCAGTCAGGTCGCGCCCGTAGCTGGTCAGGTGGATGCCCGTCAGCACCAGCTCGGTGAAACCGGCCTGTGCCAGTCGCTCGGCTTCCAGGCGGATTTCCTCCACCGGACGGGAACGGATGGGGCCACGCACGCTGGGAATGATGCAGTAGGTGCAGCGATTGTTGCAGCCCTCCTGAATTTTCAGCGTGGCGCGCGTGTGCTCCTCCTGCGAGGAGATGGAAAGCGGCTCAAAGGGCGTGGTGGCGTTCAGCTCGTTCACGGCGTTGATGCAGGTGTTTTCGCGCAGGGCTTTTTCCAGCAGCGTCACCACCTCGCCGCGGTGCTGCGTGCCCAGAACCAGCCGGGCACCTGTGCTTTCCAGCAGCTCCTCCGGCTTGCGCTGTGCCAGACATCCGGCCAGAATCAGCGCACTGTCCGGGTGTTCGCGGCGCAGGCGGCGTGCCAGCTGCAACGACTTTTTATCGCCCGTGCCGGTGACGGTGCAGGTGTTGATGACATAAACATCCGCAGGCTGGTCAAAGGGAACGATCTGATACCCGGCGGCGCGGAATTTTTCCAGCATCGCCTGGGTGTCGTATTGATTCACCTTGCACCCGAGGGTGTGAAAGGCAGCGGTTTTCATGGTTTCACTCCAGTTCGCCATAAAGGCAGAATAAGGCGCTCAGGCTGCACAGCCCGGCGGTTTCCGTGCGCAGAATGCGCGGCCCAAGGGTGACGGGCTGGCAGCCCACCTCCTGCATCCGGGCGATTTCCTCCGCGCTGATGCCGCCTTCGGGGCCAATGACGATGGCGAGACGGCGCACATCCGGATGCTCCCGGTGGAAGGCGGTCAGGCTGTAGCCGCGCTGATCCTCCCACGGGACGATGGCGGCCTCCTGATCGGCCAGCCGCGCCAGCATGTCGCCAAAGGAAATGGGCTGGCTGACGCTCATCATCTGGCAGCGGCCGGACTGCTTGCAGGCTTCGCGCGCAATCTTCTGCCAGCGCTCCTGCTTTTTGGCGCCGTCCTTGCCGGAAAGCTGTACAACGCAGCGGCTCATGGCGACGGGAACGACGCTGTCCGCGCCCAGTTCCACCGCCTTCTGGACAATCAGCTCCATTTTTTCCGCCTTGGGCAGCCCCTGATAGAGCGTGATGCGCAGCGTCGGCTCGGTGGAGGGCAATTCGCAGAGCAGCTCCGCCGTGACCTCCTCGGCGGACAGGGCGACGATCTGTGCGGAAAAGCGTCTGCCCAGCAAGAACAGTTCCGCCGCGTCGCCGGGCTTCATCCGCAGCACCCGGGAAGCATGACGCGCATCCTCGGGGGAAAGCGCTACGCATGCGCCGGGAGTCGCCTCAAAATCGGACGCGACCTCTGCATAAAAGCGATGCATCAGCTTTTCCTCCGGCAGAGCATGGCGACCCACTCGCCCTTGCGCTTCGTTTCCAGAATGGTGTATTCGGCCTCGGTCAGCGCTTTGATGACATCCTGCTCGCGCTCCTTGATGATGCCGGAGCAGATGAACAGGCCACCGGGAACAATGTGGTCAACCAGCGGACGGGCGAACATGCAGATGACATCGGCAATGATGTTGGCTACGCACAGCTCACACACGCCGTCGCTGCTTTCCAGCAGATTGCCTTCCACCGCCTGAACGCGGTCGGAGAGGTGATTGTGCTCAATATTTTCCCGGGCGACGCGCACGGCCACCGGGTCAATGTCGATGGCCAGCACCTGCTTTGCGCCGAGCATGGCCGCGCCGATGGCGAGAATGCCGCTGCCGGTGCCCACGTCGATAACCGACTCGCCGCCGTGCATGGCATCTTCCAGCAGTTCCAGACACATGGAGGTCGTCTCATGCGTGCCGGAGCCAAAGGCCATGCCGGGGTCAATTTCAATAATGCGATCGCCTTCCTGCACGTCGTAGTGCTCCCACGTCGGCTTCACGACCAGAGAACGACCGGCCTTGAAGGGCTTGTAGAATTTCTTCCACACTTCCGCCCAGTCTTCGTCGTGCACATTGAGCGTGCTGATTTCCAGCGTTCCGAGATTCAGCCCCAGATCCATGTGTTCCAGCTCGGTGCAGCGGTTTTTGAGCGCCTGCATGCGGTCGGCGAAGGCGCTGTCCGGCTCAAACCAGGCATGCACCAGCACATCCTCGGGCATGGAGGTAATCAGGTTCGGGTCAATAATCTCCCAATAGCCGTTGGGCTTGTCCGGGTCGGGAATATCGGCGCGATCCTCCACCATCGTGCCGGTCGCGCCCTCGCTCATCAACACCTCGGAGACAATATCCGCCCCCTCGGTTGTGGTGTGAATGGTCAATTCAATCCAATCCATCGTGGTCATCCTTCCTTTTATGACAGATAATCATCCAGCATCAATTATATAGCAAAACCCTGCCGAAATCAACCCGGCAGGGAAAAATCAAATGGCAAAGGACAATTGTACAGGTGATTGCTCTGGAAATTGTGGCCTATCGCTCTGAACGTCATAGTTTGTCAGCAATGCTTCAACGACCGGGTTCCTGTTCTCTTCCTTTGCACCAACATGATAAAAGTGGTCATGGGTGATTTTATGACAGAACGCCCATACGGTATCAAGATATTCATTTTGGCGATAATCATTGTGATCCCATGTTGACAACATGAATTTTGCACCGCTGTGAAAAAGAAGCTGGCTCAAAGCAATTTCGGAGGGCTCATCCCAACTGTCATAATAGTCCACATGTCGTCCGATGTAAGGCGGATCGCAGTAAATAAAATCCCTGGTTCCGGCCATGGCGATTGTTTTTTCAAAGGGCTGGCAGAGGAAGACCCACGAGTGTGTTTCCAGCATTTCTTCAACATGATGGACTTGATTGACGATTTTGGTTACATAGGCTTTTGAAAAACGCTGGGGTTTATGCCCGTAGGGGACATTGAATTCGTAATTTCTGTTGAAACGAATCATGCCGTTAAAGCAGCAGCGGTTCAAAAAGAGAAAATCCAATGCGTCATGATGCTTGTTGAAACGATCTCTTACACAATAGTAATAATCCGAATCACCATCTTCAAGGCGTTTTCCTTCCTGTTCAAGAAAAGCACGCACACCACGGGCGGTGATGTCGCCTTCTTTGATCCGGTTATAGAAGTCAATGATATACGGATTTGTATCGGCAAATATCGCTTCTTTTGGCGCAATATTGAAACCTACAACGCCTGACCCCATAAACGGTTCAATCCAGACCGAATCTTTTTCCATGGAAACACTTTTTTGAATCAGAGGTACAAGCTTTGTTTTGATTCCCTGTATTTTGATGGGAGGGACAAATATCTTTTCCATGAGATTATACCATCTTTCTGGATTTTTTGGGATTGTTCAGGGTGTTCGGTAAATTGCGATAGCGAAGGTATTCGTCAAAGGAAGAAAGTTTTTTTCGCTTTCCGGTGGAGTCGGTGATCTCCATTTTGCCGAAATTTGCCCAGTAGTCATCAAAATAAGTTTCACCAGCTTTGGCAAAAACACCGTTTCCGTTCAAAATGTCGGGAATGTATTGAATGCTTCCAATATTTGCAGTGTTTCCGCTTCCTGATTTATCACTGGCAATGCGCCATTTTTCTTCGGCAAAGAAAGTGAAATGTCGGATGACAGCCGGAATGGAATCGATATCATCCATGGAATAAACATGAAGTTCGTTATCATCAGGCAATGCGACTCTGGAATAAATGATTCCCAAACAGAAATGCCCACTGTATTCGTTGTATGGATGCTGGATGTTCTTGGAACTTGATTTATCTGTGAAATATTCGCCATGAGAACCAAGGGTAAATCCATTGCAGAATTCCGGGCAATCCGCATTTCTGTAGGTCGTTTTCAGATCAACGGCAAATTTCACATCAGGATGCTCTTTGTTCACGAATGTCAGGTCGGGATACCAGTTCTGGTGTGAGGCCAGTTCGATTTCATAGCCGATTTCCTCGGAAAAATTCAGAAAATGTGGAAAAAGATGAAGTTCCAGAATTTTGGAGATGATTTTCGTATCAGATGAGAGGGGATAAATGTTTTTGAACACATCGACAAAGCCACGGATGGTCCATTCATCGTTTTCAGCAATTTTCTTTGTCAAAGTTTCGGAAAAGTTTTTCAGGGCAGCAGCAAATGCCTTTTTTTCTTCGGTGTATGTCATAGAAATCACTCCTTTCTCTGAATGGTTAATCCCTAAACTCCTCAATTCCATCCAGCAGATGTCCCTCGCGCACGTCCCTCGTGGTGGTGTACATATACCGCGTCAGCACCGTTCCGCCGCGGTAGAACAGGCAGATGAAGGGACAGTCCCGGGCAAACTGTTCCTGGATTTCGTACAGCACGCTCTGGTATTCCGCCTGCGTGACCTGCGTGCGGAGCTTTTTGCACAGCGTGTCCATGGCCGTGGAGCGGTAGACGGTGTAGTTGCCGGTGTTGCCGGACATGAGCATGAAACCGGCATCCGGGCAGACGTCCATCGCGTAGGAAACCAGCGCAATCTGATAGTTGCCATTTTTCAGCCGTTTCTGCACCTCATCAAAGGTCAGCGTGGAAACGGTGGCCTTGATGCCCACCTGCGCCAGCATGTCCGCAATCATGTTGGCGGTCTGCACGCGCACGCTGTTGTCCGGCTCTTCGTAGACGAGGATGGTGTAGGTCAGGTTGGCGGCTTCGTTGTTTTTGTCGGGTTTGTCTACATACCCATCGCCGTCGGTGTCCTCCCAGCCGTCCTCGGCAATCAGCCGCCGCGCCTTCTCCAGATCCACCTGGAAGTAGGAAGAAAGGTTGTTGTTGTACATCCATGTGCCCTGAATGAAGGGCGTGTCCGTCCGATCCACCATGCCCATGTAGACGGATTGCACAATGCGATCAATATCGATGCAGGAGCGGATGGCCGTGCGCATATTACTGGTCATGCTGCTGACGTAGTTGTTCAGCAGCAGACATTCCAGCTGATTGGTGCGATAGGTGATGGCCAGCGCGTTGTTAGAGGATTTGTACTGCGCGATGGACAGCGAACGCGAGAAGATGGTGTCCACATGCGAACTCTGGTAGTCATTGACGACAGCGGTGGCGGTATTGTGGAGTATGAAGTAGAGCGACTGGAACTGCGGTACGCCGTCGTAGTAGGGATTGAGCGTCAGGCTCATCGAGCCGGTATGGCCGTTGGCATAGGGCGTGAAGGAGGAAATGACGTAAGCCCCCGTTCCCGGCGGATTGCTGGTGGTCAGGTATTCCTCCGGCAGCACGGGAAAGGTCATGGCATACAGCATGCCGTAATACTGGCGCTCGGCGCGAACCTCCACGGTGTAGGTGTCGCGTGCCTTGATTTCCTTGATGAAGTAGCGCAGATTGGAATAGTAGCCCGGATTGGACGTGTCGGATTTGGCGCAGGAGATGATGTGATTCGCAGTGGCAACCACGTCCTGCGCGGTCAGCTCATCGCCGTTGGAGAAATGGATGCCCTGTCGAAGCGTGAACGTCCAGGTGCGGCCATTGCCTGTCTGCGTGTAGCTTTCCACCAGATTGGGCTGGGGCAAATAATCATCGTCAATGGTGAACAGTCCGTCGTAGAGCAGATCGTAGACGGACAGCATGTCGCGATCCCGTGGGAAAAGCGGCAGGAGATCCGTCGTGTTGGTACACTGAATGCCGATCACCAGCGAGTCCTCGGCGGCGGAAGCGCTGGGGCATTGCAACAGTACCAGCACCATTACCAGCAGCAGACTGCAAAGTCGGAGAAAACGGGAATTACGGATAGAGAAGGGTTTGATAAATGCCATAGGATGTGGTCACTCTCCCTGCGTATTGTTTGGTCGGGCCATCGGGCAGCGCGTCCAGCGCAATGCTCAGGCCGTCGGCGGAAATGCTCCGGTCGCTCAGCCAGCGCGTGACGGTGCTCTGTCCGGCATGATAGGCGGAGGAAACGAGCACGGCATCGCCGCGGAACAGCTGCGACAGATAGTTCAGATACCAGCAGCCGTAGCGGATGTTGGTTTCCGGGTCGTAGAGATGGTCGAAGGAATAATTGTCGTCATGCAGCTTTCCGGCAATCCACTCGGCGGTGTCCGGCATCAGCTGCATCAATCCGCGTGCGCCGACGCTGGACTCGGCATCGGTGCGGAAGGAGCTTTCGTTGCGGATGATGGCGGCGACGAAGGCCGGCTGAAGGTTGTAGGCCTCCGCGTAGCGCTCAATCAGCGCCTGATAGGTGATGCTGGTGGAACCATCGTCCTGCTGGACAACGTGATAATTTGCCAGCGTGGCCTGATAGGCGTCTTCCCACTCCTGCGCCCGGGTGGTTAAATAGGCCTGCATCAGGAAATGAGCGGCACACAGCGCCAGTAGCACAAGGCACAATCCAACGATGCTCCACGTCAGCCAGAGCGGCAGCCGGTTCGGGTCGCGTTCCTCCTGCGGCGCAGGACGCGCCGCAGTTTTGCCAGATAACGGAGCGGATGGCGCATAAGCCGCCTGACTCCTGCGCATGGGCGCGGCGGAAGGCGATGACGTGGGTGCAGCGGCACGGCTGCGCGGTTGCTGCATCGTCGGGGACGGCACGCGGCTGTATTCCCCCGGACGCTGCGTGTAATAACCGGTCTGCTGCTGATACCACGCCGGAAAAACAGGCTGCTGCGG
>CAZGKQ010000023.1:0-5128 GCA_964526125.1 uncultured Faecalibacterium sp. | reverse complement strand
GCGTGTAATAACCGGTCTGCTGCTGATACCACGCCGGAAAAACAGGCTGCTGCGGCGCGGCCAGTTCCGCCATCATCGGCACCAGCGGCCGCCCGGATGTCTGTGTCTGTACGGGCACCTGCTGCTGCCCGGGTGTCTGTGTCTGCACGGGCACCTGCTGCTGCACAGGCACCTGTTGCTGCACAGGCACCTGCTGCTGCACAGGCATTGTCTGCTGCGCCTGAATCGGCGTTTCGTCAGCAGGGGTGCGGTAACGGTCAGCGCGACGTGGACGCTGAGGGGTTGGCGTGTTTTCCATGGGAAACCTCCTCGTGGGCAAGTTCATCGGCATACAGCAGGGGAATGCGCGATTGCGTCTGGGCAATCGTGCCGCTGGTGTCAATCACAACGTCCGCCCGTCGCGCCTTTTCCTGCGGATCCATTTGGCTGCGCAGCCGCGCCTCGGCTTCAGGCCGGGTGAAGCCGTCCCGGAGCATCAGGCGTTCCAGCTGCGTTTCGCGCGGCAGAAAAGCACACCAGACCGTGTCGCACAGGCTGTCCAACCCGGCTTCGTAGAGCAGCGGCATGTCCAGAATGCAGGCTTCTGCGCCGCTTTGCCGCGCATCCTGAATGCCCTGCAAAATCATCTGGCGCAGCAGGGGCTGCATCAGCGCATCCAGCGCCTGTCTGGCCGCCGGGTCGGAGAAAATGCGCGCTCCCAGCGCACGGCGGTTGAGCGTGCCATCCGGGAGGAAAACCGCGTCCCCAAAGGCCGCACGAATGCCGGGCAGTGCCAGCCCATCTGGCTGCGTCAGCGTCCGGGAAAGCTCGTCACCATCCACAATCACCGCGCCGAGGCGGCGAAGCGTCAGGCTGATGGTGGATTTGCCACAGGCGATGCCGCCTGTCAGGCCAATGATGCGCATGTGGAATTCCCCCCTTATATCATAACGATGCAGATGGACAAAAAGCTGCAAATTTCGCGCCTGAAAAGCAAAATGAAAGCAAAACAGCCCGGCAGGACGCTTTGCGTGCGTCCCACCGGGGAATATGCATCAGATTTTGGTTTGCAGCAGCTTCTTCTTCAGATCGGTTTCCATCTGATAGAGCGTCTTTTCGGCCTCGATGCGCTTGGTGCGGCCTTCCTGCTGGATGCTCATCACTTCGTTGATGGTGTCGATCAGGCTCTGGTTGGTCTGGACAAGCGTTTCGATGTCGATGATGCCGCGCTCGGCCTCCTTCGCCGTTTCGATAGTGCCCATTTTGAGCGTTTCCGCGTTCTTTTTCAGCAGATCGTTGGTCATATCGGTCACGGCGCGCTGCGCACGGAGCGCCTGCTGCGAGTGATGCAGCCCCAGCGCCAGCACCATCTGATTTTTCCACAGCGGCAGGGTGTTGGACAGCGTGGACTGAATGCGCTCCACCAGCAGACTGTCGTTATTCTGCAAAAGACGAATCTGCGGTGCCATCTGCATGGACACCTGACGGGTCAGCTTCAGGTCGTGCAGTTTCTTTTCGAAGCGGTCGCACTGGGCGGCCAGGTCGTTGGCCTTCTGCGCGTCCATCGCGTCGCCGGACGCGGCGGCCTTTTCCTGAAGCTCCTTCAGCTCGCCTTCACGGACGCGTTGCAGCTTCTCTTCACCGGCGATGATGTAGAGCGTCAGCTGGCGGAAATAGGCGGTGTTCTGGTCGTAGAGACGGTCGAAGAGCGCCACGTCCTTGAGCAGCTGCGCCTGATAACCTTCCAGCGAGGTCGCGATGTTTTCCACGTTGACGTTGACCTTGCTGTACCGCGCCTTCATGCGCTCAACGCGGCTTTCGGCGTTGTCAAACAGCTTGAACAGTCCCTTGCGGCCTTCCGCATCGCTGTCAAAGCCCTTCAGCTCCACCACCAGATTTTCCAGCATTTCGCCGACTTCGCCGGTGTCCTGCGTGCGCACGGCTTCCAGCGCGCTGTCGGAGAAGTCGCTGATGTGCTTCTGCGCATCCGCACCGAAGAGCAGCACATGGTCGGGGTTGGTGATGTCCAGCTTGCCCAGGAAGTCCTCGATGGCCTGTTTTTCGGCAGGTGTCAGCTGATTCTGATCCAGCCGGGGCGCCTTCTGCACGGGCGCAGCGACAGGCGCAGCAGAGGAAACAGACGAAGCAGAGGAAACAGACGAAGTCTGCTGCTGGATGGTGCCGGATGCGTCGGGCGCAACCGGATCGGGCGTTTCAGGAGTCAGGGAAAGCATCGGAAACTGGTCAGCCATGGGAATTTCCTCCTTGCGTATGGTTGATGAGTGAGCCAAGGTTTACAGAAAAAGCGTTATCGTCTTACCAACGGGCGGATTGCTGGTTGCGCTCATCCGGGGGCAGATCCTCCGGCGGCATTTGCAGGATGGGCGCACCGTGCGCCATCTGGCGTGCAGCCGCGGTGGAGGTCGGCGTGTGCAAATCCGCCTGTGTGGTGGAATAAACCGGGGTCTGCTGCGGCTGTGCCGTGGCTTCGCGCGCCGCTTCGGCAAAGGCGCTTTCCATATAGCCGTCGCGCTTGAGCATCTGCTCCAGCACGTCCATATCGGCGCTCATGTCCAGCATGTCGTTCTGGTACATGGCATCCAGCTGTTTCTGCGCGGCCTGAAGAATCATGTCCAGCGCATGGATGAGATCCTCGCGCGTGGTGGTAATCTCGTTGTAGGACACGCCGCGCTCCTTCATCGTGCGATAGGATTGCAGCAGTCGCAGCGCCGTGGGCAGATAGTAGCTCAGGAACTTGCGCATCCGGCTGGCGTCGCTGGGGTCGTCCACCACGGTTTGCAGCATTTTGCGCACAATTTCGTCCAGCTTTTTCAGGCGCACGGTCATCGGATATTCGTCAATGGCGTTGCGCTCCTGCGCCAGCTGGCTGAGCAGCTCCAGACCGTTGGCCACCACTTCCTTCGCGCGCTCATCCTCCGGTGTGCCCACAGGGGTGACGGGCTCCGGCTTCACGCGCTCGCCGTTTTCCGTGTGCAGGCCTTCCATCGGGGTCGCCATGGTGGAAACAAGCTTTTTCAGCGCCGTGGCAATGCCAAAGCCGCCAATGATTTTGGCGAGACTCCCGACGGGCAGGGCGCATACGCCCAGAAAAGCCGCCCAGAACGCCATGTTGCCCAGAAACTCCGGCTTGGATTTCTCTCGATCCTTCGGGGTTTTGTGAAGGAAGGAGACGAGCTTCTTCGTGCCGACACTGATGCCGCATACGCCGACAAACTTCCAGAAGCCTGAAAACGGCAGAGAGAGAGAAGCCAGAAAAGAAATCCAGAATGCGATTTGTCCGGCCGTTTCGGCCTGTGAAGCCTTGTGCTTCCGGGGAGACTTGCCCATGATGTCATGAACTCCTTCAAGTATCAGAATATTGGTGAATGATTCAGGAATCATTGATTCCCGAATCAGGATGAAAGCGACAGGCACTTCCGCCTGATGGGAACAGCATAGCAGATTCTGCGGCAAAGCGCAAGGGAAAGCGACGCAAAAATACATCTGCGTGCATGAAAAATACAAAATGCTGTCCGAACCTCCTGTCCGGCAGGACGGTTCCTTTCCATTATAGCACACATCGGGGGAAAAAGAAAAGCACCCAAAGATGAGAATTTGATAAAACTTGCCGTTCTGCTGCCTGCCAAATGGACATATGTTGTCCTGAACAAAATGCAAGGAGGGCAAAAGACGTGGATACGCAGCTTTTGAAGGAAAACGTGATGTTGGAGCAGCCGACAGGGCGTGGCAGCTCCTCTGCCGTGGTGGAGGGAGAAATCACCTTGCCCGGTGGCTTGAGGGAGGAAACGCATGTGCTGCACGCCGGCGGCATGGCGGTGGTGGATCGCGCGGAGAGCGGACAGGATCGCGCCGTGCTGTCCGGTAAGGTGCTTTTTCATGTGCTTTACACGCAGGGAGCGCCCGATCAGGTGCAGGTGGTGGAGGCCACGGCGGATTTCATCCACCAGTGCGATCTGCCCGGAGCGCAGCCGCGTGGGCGCGTGCAGGCCACGGCCAGGGTGGAGCATGTGGATGCGACGGTGCAGGGCGGACGGCTGACGATGCGCGCCATTGTGCAGATGGAGGCCAGCGGCATGAATCCAACGCCGGTGGAGGTCGTCAGCGGCCTGAATGCCCCCGGCGGTGCCGAGATTGTCACGCAGGAAATCACCCTGCGCCGGACGGTGGGCAGCGGCCAGACGGATGCGCTGCTGCGCGAGGAGCTGGAATTGCCGGAAGCGCTGAAAATCCGCGAAACGCTCTGCGCAGAGGCCAGCGTGAAGCTGGGGGAAATCACAGGCGGACAGGGGAGCATCGGCGTGGAAGGCACGGTGCTGCTGGAAGCCGTGCATGCCAGCGATTTGCCCGAGAAACCGCTTGCCATCACGCGCCACCAGATTCCCTTTGCGCAGCGCGTGGAAATCAGCGGCGAAAACGGCGATCTGCTTGGCGCACGGGTGATTGTGCGCGATGTGGCAGTCGCCAGCCAGGACATGGGGGACGGCACGAAAACGCTCCGCGCGGAGGTGCTGTTGTCGCTTCAGGGCTGGGTGGATGTGCAGGAAACCATGACGGTGCTGGCGGATGCGTTCACGCTGTCCGGCGCGGAGCTGGAATGGGAGCGTCGGGAGATGACCATCCGCACGGGCGAAACACATGCAGAGGCGGCGGAATCCGGCAAGGCCATGCTGTTGCTGCCCGATGGTACGCCCCCGGTGCAGACGGTGCTTTCCGCCTTTGCCACGCCGGTGGTAACGGCGCAGGAATGCACCGGTTCGCGCGTGAATGTGGAAGGCATGCTGGAAATCACCCTGCTTTACATGTCGCCGGGCAGTCAGGCTCCCGTCACCGTGCATCAGGAAGCGCCCTTCCGCACATCCTTTGCGGCCTCATGCAGCCCGGACGGCAGCATCACCCTGACCGCCGGGGAAACAGAGGCTGTGCCGATCACATCCGACCGGGTAGAGCTGCGCTATGTATTGCGCCTGACCTGCGACGCAACGGAGGTGCAGCGTGTGAATCTGGTGACAGATGCCCGGGAGACGGCGAGCGAACCACCGGAAGGCGGTCTGACGCTGTGGTTTGTGCAGCCGGGCGAAACGTGGTGGACGCTGGCGCGACGCTTCCGGGTGCGGCAGGAAACGCTGCG
>CAZGKQ010000022.1:10146-14582 GCA_964526125.1 uncultured Faecalibacterium sp. | reverse complement strand
TTTGCCGCGCTGCTGGGTTCGCTGGACGCACAGCTTGACCTGAATATTGCTTCCATCGGCGGCAAGGATTCCATGTCTGGCACGTTCGAAAAGATGGATGTTCCGCCGACGCTGTGTTCCTTTGCCATCGCGCCCGGCAAGGCCAGTCAGGTCATTTCGCCGGAATTCAAGGAGGCTGGACATGTCATCCGCCTTGTTTCCTGTGATGCGCACGACACGGCAACGCTGACTGCGAATTATGATGCGGTGCTCGCCGCCATCCGTGAGGGCAAGGTCGTTTCCGCATGGGCGCTCGGTCTGGGCGGCGTGGCGGAAGGCCTGTTCAAGATGGGTCTGGGCAACCAGATTGGCACGCGCATTGACGATGATTACGAGGGCAAGCTGTTTGCGCAGCAGATTGGCGCCATGCTGATTGAATGCACGGAGGATCTCGAGCTTGGTGTGAAGGTCGGCGACACCATTCCGGCGTGGGTGCTGGAATATGAAGGCGAACGCATTGACCTGGCGGCCATGCAGGAAATCTACGAAGGCAAGCTGGACAAGGTATTCAACTACCGCGCCCATACCGGCGAAACGACGGAGAAATTCACTTTCTCCACCACAAGCCGTCCGACACCGGCCATCAAAACGCTCAAGCCGTTGGCCTTTATCCCGGTCTTCCCCGGCACAAACTGCGAATTCGATACGGCACGCGCGGTGGAACGCGCAGGTGGTGCGGCGGAGATTCTGGTCATCAACAACCTGACGCCGGATGCCATCACCCAGTCGATTGAGGAGGCCAGCCGCATCATTGCGCGCAGTCAGATGATCGTGCTGCCCGGCGGTTTCTCCGGCGGCGATGAGCCGGACGGCTCGGCCAAGTTCATCACGGCGTTCTTCCGCAATCCGGCCATGAAGGATGCGGTGCATGAGCTGCTGCAGAAGCGCGATGGTCTGATGCTGGGCATCTGCAACGGCTTCCAGGCGCTGATTAAGCTGGGTCTGGTGCCGTATGGCGAAATTATTGACACCTCCGATCAGTGCCCGACGCTGACCTTCAACGAGATTGGCCGTCACCAGTCGATGCTGGTGCGTACGCGCATTGCATCGAACAAGTCGCCGTGGCTGTCGCGCTGCAAGGCGGACGACATCCACACGGTGGCCATCAGCCACGGTGAAGGCCGCTTTGTCGGGCCGGAAGCGCTGATTCGCCAGCTTGCCGCGAACGGGCAGATTGCCACGCAGTATGTGGATCTCTCCGGCGTGCCGTCGATGGACATGCGTTTCAATCCCAACGCCAGCTACTTCGCCATTGAGGGCATCACCAGCCCGGATGGCCGCGTGCTGGGCAAGATGGGTCACACGGAACGCAGTGGCGAAAACCTCTACAAGAATGTTCCCGGCGATAAGTATCAGCCCCTGTTTGAAGGCGGCGTAGATTACTTCCGCCTGTAAATGACTGCCCCTCCTGTTGCTTTTTGCCGGAAAATCTGCTATGATAGACGAAAAGCAGCAGGAGGGAATCCGTATGCTATTGGAAGATTTCGATCCGCAGGTGAAGGCCGTCATCAACCCGGAGAATCTCTTTACGCCCAATCCGGACATGCCGGAAATGGCAGTCGGCTGTTTTTCGCATGTCACCTTTGCGCGAATGCTGGAAATGTTCGATGCCGTGCAGGAAATTGCACAGACAGGCAATGCCAATGGCAAATTTCCGGTTTATCGCGGTCTTTGGCAGGGGATTCCCATGGCGCTGTTTCTGGCGCAGGTAGGAGCACCCAACTGCGTGGCAACCGTCGAAGAGCTGGCCGCCATGGGAGCGCGGATATTTGTGATTTTCGGCAACTGTGGCGTGCTGGATGGCCGCATTCGCGACTGCGGCATCATCATTCCGACCGCTGCGATGCGCGATGAAGGCACAAGCTATCATTACGCACCACCGTCGGATGAAATCGCGGCAAATCCGAAGTACTGCGATGTGTTTGAAAACATCCTGCGCACGACAGGCGTGGATTACACGGTTGGCAAGGTCTGGACGACTGATGCCTTCTACCGCGAAACACGCCAGAAGGTGGACAAGCGAAAGCAGCAGGGCTGCATCTGCGTGGACATGGAATGTTCGGCGCTGATGGCACTGGCACAGATGCGCGGCATTGAAATCTTCGAATTCTTTTACGCCGGTGACAATCTGGACAGGGAGCAGTGGGATCCTCGCAGTCTGTCCACCCATGCGATGGTGGAGGAAAAGGATCGCGCATCCTGTCTGGCGCTGGAACTGGCATACCGTATCCAAAATTGCAACAGACAGGAAAGATAAAACGTATCGGAGGAAGCACCTATGCCTCATGACAGCTATATCAGCCCGTTTTCGACCCGTTATGCCAGCAAAGAGATGCAGTTTATTTTCTCGGAGGACAACAAGTTCCGCACCTGGCGCAAGCTGTGGATTGCGCTGGCCAAAGCGGAAAAGCAGCAGGGACTGGACATCACAGACGAGCAGATTGCCGAGCTTGAAGCGCATGCTGAGGACATTAACTACGAGGACGCACAGCGCCGCGAAAAGGAATGCCGCCATGACGTGATGAGCCATGTGTACGCCTACGGTCTGCAATGCCCCAAGGCTGCCGGAATCATCCATCTGGGCGCAACTTCCTGCTATGTGGGCGACAACACGGATGTCATTATCATGCGTCAGGGCTTGCAGGTCGTTCGCCGCAAGCTGCTGAACGTGATGGGACTGCTGGCGGATTTTGCGGAAAAATACAAGGCCATGCCTGCTCTGGCGTACACGCATCTGCAACCGGCACAGCTGACCACCGTCGGCAAGCGTGCCACACTCTGGCTCAATGAGCTGTACATGGATTACTGCGAATTGGAGCATCGGCTGGATTCTCTGGCGCTGCTGGGCAGCAAGGGAACGACGGGCACACAGGCTTCCTTCATGGAACTTTTCGGCGGCGACAGTGCCAAAATCAAGGCCGTTGAGCAGGATATTGCGCAACGCATGGGCTTTGACAGGGTTGTTCCAGTTTCCGGCCAGACGTATTCCCGAAAGATGGATTATCAGGTGGTATCGGTGCTCAGCGGCATTGCGCAGTCTGCCAGCAAGTTTGCCTATGACATGCGTCTGCTGGCTAACTTCAAGGAGATGGAAGAGCCGTTTGAGAAGAGCCAGATTGGCTCCTCCGCCATGCCGTATAAGCGCAATCCGATGCGCTGCGAGCGCATCAACGCGCTGGCTCGCTATGTCTGCGTGGACACGCTGAACACGGCCATGACCTCCTCCCTGCAATTCTTTGAGCGCACGCTCGATGACTCAGCCAACAAGCGCATTGCGGTAGCTGAGGCCTTCCTCGGCGTCGATGCGATTCTGAATATCATGATGAACGTTTGCGACGGGCTGGTGGTGTATGACAAGGTGGTTCGTGCGCGTGTGATGAATGAGTTGCCTTTCATGGCGACGGAAAACATCATGATGGATGCCGTCAAAAAGGGTGGCAATCGTCAGGAGCTGCATGAAAAGCTGCGCGTGCATTCGCAGGCGGCAGCGCGTGTGGTGAAGGAAGAAGGCGGAAAGAACGACCTGATTGACCGCATTTGTGCCGATCCGGCGTTTATGATTACCCGTGAGGAAGTCGAGGCCATCCTGAAGCCTGAACAGTTCACAGGGCGCAGCGCACAGCAGGTGGAGGCGTATCTGGCAGAGATCATTCGTCCGCTGCTGAATGAAAATGCAAATTTGCTCGGCGAAAAGCAGGAATTGAGCGTCTAAGCAGCGAATGTTTCAGAAGAAGATGACGCGATGCTGCCTGATCGCAGGATGCAGCGTCTCCATTGTTCAGGAAGGAAAGGAACTGCTATGCCTTACATAGAAACAACCGCCAACATACCGATTCCAGGACGGAAGGAACAGACCCTCAAGGAACGCATGGGTGAGGCCATTGAGACCATTCCCGGCAAAACGGAAAGCTGGCTGATGCTGACCTTCCGCGGCAATGAGACAATGTACTTCAAGGGCAGTGATGCCCCCTGCGCCATCTGTCAGGTGAAGCTCTTTGGTGGCTCTGCCACGGAAGAAAACTACGCCAATCTGACAGAAGCTCTGACCGATATTCTGCGCGAGGAGCTGGATATTGACAGTGACCGCATCTATGTGACATATGAAGAAATTGGTTTTTGGGGCTGGAACGGCGGCAATCTCTGATGGCATGCCGTAACGGTGCAAAAGCCACGAGAGGAGGAAGTGGGCCATCAGCCGCTTCCTCCTTTATCCGTCCGGAGAGAATTTTCAAAAAATTATCCGTCGCGAGACGTTTGATTCAGAATTTCCTGCTTTTTTTCATTTTTCGGGATGAAAAATGGGAAGTTCTTCGTTTGATTCTTTGTGGAGAAAACGGTATCTGTTTTTTTCACAAACATCAAGGAAAATTTGTGAAAAGGCATTCATATTCGCTGAA